>NZ_LWGE01001422.1:0-12047 GCF_001635315.1 Oleiphilus sp. HI0123 | reverse complement strand
GCATAACCCCAGCCTTCCATTGTTTCAGCCGTATAGTCTAGGAACGTGTTGTCTTTAACATTGATAAAGAACTGTGCAGACGCTGAGTGAGGGTCCATAGTACGAGCCATGGCAACGGTGTAGTTCTTGTTGCTTAGACCATTGTTTGCTTCGTTCTTGATAGTTTCACGGGTAGTTTTCTGGTTCATGCCTGGCTCAAAACCACCACCTTGAATCATGAAGTTACTGATCACTCGGTGGAAGATAACACCGTTGTAAAAACCTTCTTTAACATACTGCTCGAAGTTTTTAGCAGTCACTGGCGCTTTTTCGAAATCTAACTTAAGTGTGATATCACCGTGGTTGGTTTTTAATAAGATCATGAGTCTTGGCTTTCCTGTTGATAATGTAGAAGAACTTGTTCAGGCGCATTGTATATAAATTGGCTTTGAATCGCTATGGCTTCGGTGATAGTTAAAAAACTGAAAAAATACTCAATTATTAATGACAAAATTGATCTGAGTTATTGCTCTAATTTATTAATCGCTTTATCGTTTAGGCAGAATATAAAAGAATAGGGTGCACAATGAGTAGTGGAATGAATATGAGTACCGATGCAGGGAATATCTTTAAAAAAGCCTCTCTCTATAAAGGGGTACATAAGCAGATTCGACAAAAGGTGAGTCATACCATTGATATGCCCTCGTCGCTTTCTTCTGTGATTACCTCCGATTGTGTTAACGAGGCTGACCCAGAATCAGTTGGTATGACCAGAGAAGGCGTTGAGGCGATTTGGAAATCGGTGGAGGATATTTATAGCACTGCGTTGTACCCAGGCGTTTCAATTAGTATGCGCCGACGAGGAAAAGTAATACTTGATCGTGCGATTGGTCATGCGGTTGGTAATGGTCCTGACGCACAAGAAGGTGATGCTCGTGTTCTTATGCGTCCTAATACTCCTGTCTGTTTGTTTTCCGCTTCTAAGGCAGTTACGGCTTTTTTGATGCACCTGCTTTCTGAAGATAAACTCGTTCATCTGCATGATCCTATTAGCTTCTATGCACCGGAGTTTGGTAAGAATGGCAAAAAGAATGTCACGATTCACGAGGTCTTGTCCCACAGAGCGGGTGTTCCTGGATTACCGAAAGGTGTTCCCCCTGAAGTCTTGTGGGATAACGATGAAATCTGGCGCATCTTGTGTGAGACCAAGCCTCAGTCTTCAAAAGGCAACCGGTTGGCATACCACGCCTTGACGGGTGGCTATATTCTTGAACGTGTGGTTAGGCAGGTTACCGGAAAAAGTATTCAAGACTTCTTGGATGAGCGTGTCAGAAAACCGATGGGCATGAAGTATTTCCGCTATGGTGTGGAAGAGCGCTATGCTGATCGGGTGGCCGATAATCACGCGACAGGCGTTAGGCCTTTCTATCCTATTTCGGCTTTAATTGAGCGGGCATTGGGTGGATCGCTTGATATGGTTGAAAGTGTAACTAATGACCCACGTTTTAAAAAGGCGGTTATTCCTGCTGGCAATATTATGGGAACCGCAGAAGAGATAGGCCGCTTCTTCCAAATGCTGTTGAATAACGGTGTATGGGAAGGCAACCGCGTATGCCACCCAATGACGGTTAAGCGCTTTACTCAGGAATATTCCAGTATCCAATTTGATCAAACACTTATGCTGCCTATGCGCTACAGTGCTGGCTTAATGTTGGGCGGTGAGCCCTTCGGTATGTGGGGTAAACACAGCGCTCAATCATTTGGACATATTGGTTTGATCAATAAACTATGCTGGGCCGACCCGGTGCGTGATGTGTCGGTGTCTTTGTTGACGACAGGGGTTCCGATTGTAGCCAATAACATTCCGACCTTATTTAGGTTTATGAACAAGATTGATAAGCATTGCCCAAAGGGCGCGACAGTGAAATAGCTAAAACGCCACTCTGGAATCAACGGGGTCAGACTCGATTGAATTTCAATCGAGTCTGACCCCGTTGATTACTTTCTATTAGTATCGATTTCTATATAATGTCGGGTTTTATTTTTCGTCGGATTATCACCCAGCATGTCAGAACAAAACACTCCTGAAAAAGACACCGAAGTTAAGCACTTTTTACAGCAGGCTATCGAGCAGGACATTGCCGATAACAAGCATGGCGGCAAGGTTGTTACGCGTTTTCCTCCTGAGCCGAATGGCTTTTTACACATTGGTCACGCTCGTTCTATTTGGTTGAACTTTGGTTTAGCGAAAGAGTATGGCGGTGAGTGTAACCTTCGTTTTGATGACACCAACCCTGAAAAAGAAGAGCAGGCCTATATTGATGCGATTCAGGAAGATGTTAAGTGGTTAGGCTACGACTGGTCGGGTGAGGTGCGTTATGCTTCTAACTACTTCGACAAGTTTTATGACTGGGCTTTGCATCTCATCAATCAAAAATTGGCTTATGTTTGTCACCTTTCCCCTGCCGAAGCCAAAGAGTATCGTGGTTGGGCGACGTCTCCTGGTAAAGAAAGTCCTTATCGAGAGCGTACAGTTGAAGAGAATTTAGCTGAGTTCGAGAAGATGCGTGCCGGTGAGTACGATGAAGGCGCTTGTGTTTTACGCGCCAAGATCGATATGGCCTCACCAAATATGAATTTGCGTGACCCGATTCTTTATCGTATCCGTAAGGCTTCTCATCATCAAACGGGTGATAAGTGGTGTATTTATCCGAGTTATGATTTTGCTCATGGGCAGGAAGATGCCATTGAAGGTGTGACGCACTCAATTTGTACCTTGGAGTTTCAGGCTCACCGGCCTTTATATGAGTGGTTTACGGAAAACCTACCTGTTCCGAGTAAGCCTCGCCAGTACGAATTTGGTCGTTTGAACTTGAACTATACCGTTACCAGTAAACGTAAGCTTAAGAAGTTGGTGGATGACAGTGTCGTTTCAGGTTGGGATGACCCGCGTATGCCAACGGTATCAGGTATGCGTCGTCGTGGCTTTACGCCCACTGCGCTAAAAAGCTTCTGCGATATGATCCCTGTTTCAAGCAAGAACAATAGTGATATTGACGTGGCGATTCTTGAGCGAGCGATTCGTGATGATTTAAACGACAATGCTGCGCGCGCCATGTGTGTGATGAACCCTATTAAGGTGACGATATCTAACATGGCTGATAATAACGCCCAGGGTGCTGACGAATTGCTGAATGCTGCCTGTCACCCTAGTAAGCCGGAGTTAGGGAGTCGCAGTCTGCCATTTACTGAAACACTCTACATCGAGAAGAGTGATTACACTGAAGATCAAACCTTGTCGCGTAAGAAGTTCAAGCGCTTAGTCTTAGGGGATTATGTTCGCTTGCGTGGTGCCTACATTATCAAGGCCGAAGAAAGTGTTAAGAATGAGCAGGGTGAAATTGTTGAAGTGAAAGCTAGCTTGGTTGCTGACTCGGTAGGCAATAATATCGAAGGAATTAAGCCTCGCGGTGTTATTCACTGGGTATCTGCTGAGCAGAGTGTCGAGGCGGAAGTGCGTTTATATGACCGTCTTTTCAATCATGCTAACCCAGATGCGGGTGAAGAAGATTTTATGACGCATGTTAACCCTGAAAGCTTTAGTGTGATTAAGGCTTACCTTGAGCCTGATGCAGCAAAAGCGGAGCCTGAGGCGAATTTCCAATTTGAGCGAGAAGGCTACTTTGTTGCCGATCGATATGACCATAAGCCTAGTGAAGGTAAGGTCGTATTCAATCGCACAATTGGTTTAAAAGATAATTGGGCAAGCAAATAAGTAAGAGTAGATGGAGTAAAGAATATGTCATTGAAAATTTATAATACGCTATCTGCAGAGAAAGAAGTATTTAAGCCGCTTGAAGAAAACAAAGTCAAAATGTATGTCTGTGGGATGACGGTGTATGACTATTGCCATATCGGTCATGCTCGCGTGCTGGTCAGCTTTGACGTGATTACGCGTTACTTGCGCCACTCTGGCTACGACGTTACGTATATCCGAAATATCACCGATGTAGATGACAAGATCTTCGCCCGAGCGGCGGAGAATGGAGAGGCCTACGATGCTTTAACGCAGCGCTTTATCGATGCGATGCATGAGGATGAAGCGGCGTTGTCGGTGAAGTCTCCAGACCAGGAGCCGAGAGCGACGGCGCATATCCAGGAAATTATCGATATGATTCAACGTCTGATCGACAACGAGCATGCTTATGCTGCCGACAATGGCGATGTCTATTATGCGATCGATAAGTTTGAAACCTACGGTAAGCTAAGCAAGCGTAATACCGAAGAGCTGTTGGCGGGTGCGCGTATCGATGTTGAAAAGCATAAGCGTAATCCACTGGATTTTGTTTTGTGGAAAGCGGCAAAAGAAGGCGAGGCTAGCTGGGAATCCCCGTGGGGGAATGGTCGCCCTGGCTGGCATATTGAATGCTCAGCCATGTCGACTTGCTGTTTGGGTGATACCTTTGATATTCATGGGGGCGGGCCAGACTTAAAATTCCCACATCATGAAAATGAAATTGCCCAGTCTGAAGGTGCAACCGGTCAGAAGTATGTGAACTACTGGATGCATGCAGGCGCTGTTCGTGTAAACAAAGAAAAGATGTCTAAATCTTTGGGTAACTTCTTCACCATTCGCGAAGTCTTGGAAAAGTATCCGGCTGAAGTGATTCGTTACTTCCTAGTGTCTAGCCACTATCGTAGTCAGGTTGATTATTCCGAAGATAACCTGGTTGAAGCGCAAGCAACCTTGGATCGTTTATATCAGTCTTTACGTGGTTTGAGCGAGGCAGAGCTAAGTTCTGAAGTGCGCGTTGAGTCTTATCTTGAGCGCTTTAAAACAGCGATGGATGATGACTTTAATACGCCTGAAGCATTGGCCGTGATGTTTGACTTGGTTCGAGAGCTAAATGTTGCACGTACTGATGAAGGTGACAATGTTGCGGCCTTGGCTAGTACGCTTCGTTCTTTAGGTGAAGCTTTGGGTATTCTTCAATTAGACCCTGAAGATTACTTTAAAGGCGCAGCTTCGGCTGATGGTTTATCAAATGATGAGATAGATGCTTTAGTTGTGGCAAGAACAGAAGCACGTGCGAATAAAGAGTGGGCGGAGTCTGACCGAATTCGTGATCTGTTGTTAGAGCAGGGCATTACCTTAGATGATAGTAAAGATGGTACCAGCTGGCGCCGCTCTTAATCACTAATAAACTCAATCGTAGGCAGAGGGTTCTACCCCTCGCTAATGCGGTGCTTCATAGAAACTTTGTGCCAGTCCGCCAGCGAGGCACGGAGACATCTGCCTACAAGTGACTGTCGAGATAGCGCGTTTGTAGTTGTAGGCGGCCCGTCTCGGGGCGCAAGTCTTTCCACGGTGTATCAGATAGCCTAGCGGTTTCGTTCGCGCGGCCGGAGGCCCCGCCTACGTGGAGTTTGGTATATATTCTTTTGTAGGCAGAGGGTTCTACCTCTCGCTAATGCGGTGCTTCATAGAAACTTTGTGCCAGTCCGCCAGGGAGGTACGGAGACCTCTTCCTACAGGCTTGCTTCAACTTAGCTATGCAGCTCATTCGCTGCATAAAGCGTATTTTCCATCAGCGTTGCAACTGTCATGGGGCCTACACCGCCAGGAACAGGTGTAATCCAGCCAGCGCGCTCTTGCGCGACATCAAATTCAATATCACCCACCAAGCGGCCATCGTCCAAACGGTTAATACCCACGTCGATAACAATTGCGCCAGGCTTAATCCATTCACCTTTTACTAAGCCAGGTTTGCCGGTGGCAACGACTACGATGTCGGCCTGAGATATCTTCTCGGGCAGGTTTTTGGTGAAGCGGTGAGTGGTCGTGACAGTGCAGCCAGCTAGTAATAGCTCAAGGCCCATCGGTCGACCAACGATATTAGAAGCGCCGACGATAACGGCATCTTTGCCTCTGATTGTTTGTCCTGTTGTTTCCAATAAAGTCATTATGCCTTTTGGGGTGCAGGAGCGGAGTAGGGGCATTCTTTGTGCAAGGCGGCCAACATTAAAAGGGTGGAAGCCATCTACATCTTTATCTGGGCGTATACGTTCTAGTAAAGGATCGCTGTCTAGGTGTTCAGGCAGAGGGAGCTGAACCAGTATGCCGTCGATTGTTTCGTCGGCATTATATTTGTCAATAAGGCTTTCTAGCTCTTCCTGACTTGTTTCAGTAGGAAGTGTCAGCGTTTCGGATTTGAAGCCGACTTGTTCGCAAGAGTTAGTTTTGTTTCGAACGTACACTTCAGATGCTGGGTCAGCACCTACCAATATAACCACAAGCCCGGGAGGGCGCTTACCTTGGGCGACTCTTTCTTTTACGCCTTCGGCCACTTTAGCCTTTACCTCTTGCGAGATTTTCTTTCCATCAATTAGTGCTGCGGTCATGTTCGATCTCTCTAACCCTGAATTTTGAATGGCGGCATTTTCTCATGACCCTTTATGAATAAAAAGCTTATAAATTGCTTTTTTAAAAGAATTTCTAAAATTCGCTTTAAAATTTGTTGACGATCGAAAAAACCGGCTGTATTATTCGCGCCATCTTTGAGAGGCAACGAGGAATGTTCCAGGCAGCAGTGCTTGTGAATAGGAGTTGTTAGCTAATTTAAGTATGATCGGGGTATAGCGCAGTCTGGTAGCGCGCCTGCTTTGGGAGCAGGATGTCGGGAGTTCGAATCTCTCTACCCCGACCATTTTAAAGATCTTGTTTCATGTTGTTTGTGTAATAGGGTTTTTAGAGAAAAGGATTCGAGCGCCCGTAGCTCAGCTGGATAGAGCAACGGCCTTCTAAGCCGTAGGCCATAGGTTCGAATCCTATCGGGCGCGCCATTTATTAAGTGGTAGAAGCCAGGTAATGGTGGGCGTAGCTCAGTTGGTAGAGCTCCGGATTGTGATTCCGGCGGTCGAGGGTTCGAACCCCTTCGTCCACCCCAACTTTTTGCAAATTGTTGATTTACAACGGGTTGCAAGTTGGTTAGAATACGAAAAAATTGACGATGCGAAAGTGGCGGAATTGGTAGACGCGCTAGATTTAGGTTCTAGTGTCTTGCGGCGTGAGAGTTCGAGTCTCTCCTTTCGCACCAAGTCAAATCTTGGTGTTTCTAAAAAAGCAGTATTTTACCGCAATAAAATATCTGCTGTTTGTTCTCTTCCTTGGTTATATTTATATATAACGAATAATCTGAATATAAATCTTTTCTAGTTTATTACGCTTTCCTGTGAATTGTTTTTCGTTTTTGATGTTTTTCATCGATTAAGCACCCTTAAGTCGATTAAAGTGCTTGATATATTCAGGTAGTGATCTTAATATTCGCCCCCAATAATTTTAATGGCTGATACACTGTCTAGATCGATTCGATCACTAGACTGTCTTTCAATCATGTATATAGGTGCTTTAAGCGCGCGTACGCAGATTGGTAGTGGTGTTAGGTCTTCGAGCAAACACGTTATATATAATTGAGGAATGTCCATGCAAGTTTCTGTTGAATCCACGTCTTCCATAGAGCGCCGAATGACGATTGGTGTACCTGCTGATCAGATCGAGCGAGAAGTCGAGGAGCGCCTTCAGAAGACGGCTAAAACAGCACGTATCAACGGTTTTAGACCAGGAAAGGTGCCAGTTAAGGTTGTTAAAAAGCGTTATGGACAAGGCGTACGTCAAGAAGTGATTGGCGAAGTAATGCGTAACTCTTACGTTCAAGCGTTGACTCAAGAGAAAGTTAACCCGGTTGGTTATCCTCGTTTTGAGCCTAAGACAGTTGAAGAAGGTAAGGATCTAGAGTTTATTGCGATTTTTGAAGTGTATCCAGAAATCGAATTGGCTGACTTGTCTGGGCTTAAGTTAGAAACGCCAGTTGCTGAAATTAAAGAAAAAGATATCAAGAACATGATTGATACGCTTCGTCGTCAGCATGGCACACTTAAGTCAGTAAAGCGTAAGTCTAAGAAGAAAGACTTGTTGACGCTTGATTACGTTGGTTATATGGATGGTGAAGCGTTCCAGGGCGGCACAGGTAAAGACCAGAAGATCACTTTGGGTGCCGGTCAAATGATTGCTGGCTTTGAAGACGGTCTGATCGGTTCAAAAGCTGGTGAGTCAGTGACTTTAGAGCTGACTTTCCCTGAAGACTATGCGAACGAAGAGTTGGCAGGTAAAGATGTTAAGTTTGAGGTAGACGTTAAAGTTGTTGAAGATACTGTGCTTCCTGAAATGGATGAAGAGTTCTTCGGTAAATACGGCGTAGACTGCAAAACTGAAGAAGACTTCAGAGCAGAAGTAATTAAGAATATGGAACGTGAGCTTGAAAATGCAGTAAGCAATAAGCTGAAGCAGCAAGTTGTTGAAGGCATGTCTGAAGCAAACGATATCGACGTTCCAGCGTCTATGGTTGAAGAAGAAATTAACCGAATGAAGCAAGAGGCCTTGCAGCAGTTTGGTGGTGGTCAGCAGTTAGACGTTTCTCAGTTGCCTTCTGAGCTATTTAAAGATCAAGCGACTCAGCGTGTTAAAACTGGTTTGTTGTTTGCGGCAGTGGTTAAGGAAAACGAAATTACGCCAGATGCTGAAGCAGTTGATGCCAAGATCCAGGAAATTGCCGGTACTTATGAAACGCCAGCTGAGGTTGTAGAGTTCTATAACCAAAAGGAAAACCGCGCGCAGGTTGAAGCAGTTATTGTAGAAGACGCAGTAGTTGAGTTAGTTAAGTCAAAAGCGAAGGGCAAAAAAGTTAAGATGTCCTACGAAGATGCGGTTAAGCCAGCAGCAGCTCAGCAATAAGAAGCTTAAAAAAAAGAAATATTCGGATGAAAATCTGAATCTCTAATTTTTTTCAGCTACACTTTAAACAGCCAGTTAAATACTGGCTGTTTTTAATTTAAAGCGACGAAAAATAAAGACTGCATATTCAATATGACTTGTCGTAGATATCAAAAAAAGATACCTAGGTCGACACATCAATACTTGTAGCAGGCCAAGCAGAGGAAGAAAGATACGTATGAATTTCCAAGACAATATGGGACAAGGCTCAGGCATTATTACTAATAGTGGTCTCGTGCCAATGGTTATAGAGCAAACTGCACGAGGAGAGCGATCTTTCGATATCTATTCGCGTCTACTAAAAGAGCGCGTTATTTTTATGGTTGGTCAGGTTGAAGATCACATGGCTAACCTTGTTGTTGCTCAGCTGTTGTTTTTGGAATCTGAGAATCCTGACAAAGATATTCACCTCTACATCAATTCACCTGGTGGCTCAGTTACTGCGGGTATGTCTATCTATGACACAATGCAGTTTATCAAGCCGGATGTTTCTACGTTATGTATTGGTCAGGCGTGTAGTATGGGCGCATTGTTGTTGACGGGTGGTGCTCAAGGTAAGCGTCATTGTCTTCCTCATTCGCGAATGATGATTCACCAACCTTTAGGTGGTTATCAGGGGCAGGCGACTGATATTGAGATTCATACTAAAGAAATTCTAACGATTCGTGATAAGCTGAATAAAATTATGGCTGAACATACAGGCCGTGATATCGAAGAAGTTGCTCAAGATACAGATCGTGACAATTTTATGGATGGTGCTGAGGCAGTAGAATATGGTTTAATTGACTCAGTGATTGAAAAGCGTCCGTCGGCAGAGTAGTAGTGAGGGGCACTTGCCTGGGAAGATAGAGCTTAAGCTGCTCGAATAGGACTTCTCAGGCGATTAAATGAATATCGCGCAGCGGTAAGAGCCGCTTCATTGCGCGCAGGCGTTCGAAGAGGCGCTTTGTACAGTAAGTAGGAAATCTGATGACCGATGAAAAAAACGGTAAGGGCGGAGATAACGGTAAATTACTTTACTGCTCCTTTTGTGGCAAAAGTCAGCATGAAGTGAGAAAACTGATTGCAGGCCCATCTGTCTTTATCTGTGATGAATGTGTAGACCTCTGTAACGATATTATTCGTGAAGAGGTGCAGGAGACAGCTTCTGAGGAAGCTAGTGATAGACTACCTGTACCGCAAGAAATTAAAGAAACGCTTGACGACTATGTGATTGGGCAGGAGAGGGCTAAAGTAGTTCTTTCTGTTGCTGTTTATAACCATTATAAGCGTCTGAAGTTCGACAATGCTAAGTCTGACATTGAGCTGGGCAAGAGTAATATCTTGCTGATTGGCCCAACGGGTAGTGGTAAAACGCTATTGGCCGAGACGCTAGCGCGCTTATTGAATGTTCCATTTACGATTGCTGATGCAACCACGCTGACAGAAGCCGGTTACGTTGGTGAAGACGTCGAGAACATTATTCAGAAGCTTCTGCAAAAGTGCGATTACGACGTAGAGAAAGCGCAGCGCGGAATTGTTTATATTGATGAAATCGACAAGATTTCTCGTAAGTCTGATAACCCTTCAATTACACGAGATGTGTCAGGTGAAGGTGTGCAACAGGCTTTGCTTAAGTTGATCGAAGGTACGGTTGCTTCGGTTCCTCCTCAGGGTGGGCGTAAGCATCCTCAGCAAGAGTTCTTGCAGGTTGATACAACTAATATGCTGTTTATCTGTGGCGGTGCCTTTGCAGGCCTGGATAAGGTTATTGCTGATCGTTCTGAGAAGAGTGGAATTGGCTTTGGTGCATCGGTTAAGAGTAAGGATGCAGAGCGTAAGGTTGGTGAGACGCTAAAAGAAGTCGAAACCGAAGACTTGGTTAAGTATGGTTTGATTCCTGAGTTTGTTGGTCGTTTGCCGGTGATTGCAACGCTAAACGAGCTTGATGAAGCTGCGTTAATGCAAATTTTGACAGAGCCTAAGAACTCGCTCTCTAAGCAATATCAAAAGCTTTTTGAAATGGAAGGCGTTGAAATTGATTTTAGGGAAGAGGCGCTTCGAGCTGTTGCCAACAAGGCAATGGAAAGAAAGACTGGTGCTCGTGGCTTAAGATCGATTTTGGAGAATGTTTTACTCGATACTATGTATCACATTCCATCCGAGTCGGGCATAAGCAAGGTTGTTATTGATGAAAATACCATCAATGGTGAGTCTGAACCGATCAAGATTTACGATAATGGTGAACAGGCAAAAGCCTTGCCTGACAGCTAAGTTCGACTAAAATCGATAAAACCATGTCCATGAAGGTGGGCATGGTTTTTTTTTACCTGGCTGATATGGAAAAGTTCTAATATTCTCGCCCGGTTTGTCTTGTATTTAAAAAATATAGCCCCACTTATGAGTCAAAGCATCTATTTGTGATTGAGGAATTGTATGTCTGATCAAGATAAAAGCACGGAATCAGAAAGCGTTGAAAAAGATATCGTGATAACTGCGCCGGAAGGCCATATCCCCATGTTGCCCTTGAGGGATGTCGTTGTCTTTCCGCATATGGTGATTCCTCTTTTCGTTGGTAGAGAAAAGTCTATTATGGCGCTTGAAGCGGCCATGGCTTCTGACAAGAAGCTTCTCTTACTCACACAAAAAACTGCCATCGAAGACGATCCGTCAATCGATGAATTATATTCCGTTGGTACGGTTGCAAATATATTGCAAATGTTAAAGCTGCCCGATGGTACGGTTAAAGTGCTGATCGAAGGTGAGTACCGAGTCAGTGTGGATCGGGTTGCTTCAGAAGAGTTCTTGTCAGCAAAAACGAGTGAGCTGGAAGAGTCTCATCCAGAGCAGTCTGAGTTTCAGGGGCTTGTGCAAACCTTAATGTCTCAGTTTGAAAAGCTGAGTAAGGTGAGTAAAAAAATTCCTGCTGAAATCGTCTCGTCGTTAACGAATATTTCTGACCCTATTAGGTTGATCGATACCGTTGCTGCTCATTTGGAACTCAAAATAGCCGATAAGCAGGATGTTCTGGAAGAGTTGAATGTCGGGCAGCGTGCAGAAATGTTGTTAGCTGTTATCGAAGGCGAGCTTGATCTGATTCAGGTCGAGAAGCGCATTCGTGGTCGTGTTAAGAAGCAAATGGAAAAGAGTCAGCGCGAGTACTACCTGAATGAGCAAATGAAAGCTATCCAGAAAGAAATGGGAGCGATCAACGAAGGTGGTAACGAGTTCGAAGAGCTGGAAAACAAAATTCAAACGG
>NZ_LWGE01001421.1:0-1798 GCF_001635315.1 Oleiphilus sp. HI0123 | reverse complement strand
CAGAGAGCGGGCATATTGACAGAGTGATTAAGCGCTTGATGCAAGGCGATGTTGTCGATAATCAAGAGTACGAAACCAAGATGGAAAGTCTTAAAAAAGCTCAAACCTTTTCTGGCATCCAGCTGTTAGACATCAAAAGAAATTATGGTGACCTGCACCAGGAGAATCTGTCTTGGTTACGCGAAGCGATTAGCCTTTACCTGATTGGAGCAATCGATTTGATTGGCAAAGAAGCAAAGTGCGGCACTCAAAGCAGGAAAGAGATAGCGATGTTGGTATTAAAGTCTAATTTAAATTTGACGACAGAAAATGCGCTCGCCTACTACAGGGAAGCACTCTACCGAAAACTTAGTAGTGACAACGACTTAATGGTTAGAGCTGGCGCGAAGGCTGCCAAGAACTGGTCAAGCTATGACCGTATTCCTAAGGAAATGTCGTTGAGTGCACAGCTTGATGAGTGGGGAATATTTGCCTAACCGGCAAATAGCTCCCAATTCCGGCCTAAATCAACGGCCTCATTATTGACCGGTCGGTTATCTTCAATTCTCACAGCACTTATTACCGGGCGACTCCATTCACCGCCATCGCTTCGAGTCATCGAATCAAGATCAACAGATCTAACTTGATAAACTACCTGATCATACATAACTTTAGAGCGATGAGATAAGCCATATACAAAGCGGCAATAGTCCAGCTTTAAGCTATATAAGCTCTTTTCGGTTTTATTTATTTTTTGAATTAGAACGTTTTTCAGGCCGTCGGCGTAATCCATCTTTGATCCCACTTATTGTTATTGTCTATTTCAATATTTAAAAGTAACAAGATGTAACGAGTATAAAAAATAGATAGGTACTATCGCAAGTGAAAATCTAGTAATCACAGCAACTTATGAAGTAGTTCAGATATTTGCTCAGCTTGAACGTCATGATCAAGCACTCGCATTAACCTTCCTTGATCATCTAACAAATAGACAAAAGCACTATGATCAACTGTATAGCTATTGCCTTCACCTGCCTTTTCACGACCTGAACGGAAAAAAGTTCCGTAAGCTGAGCTAACCGAAGTAATTTGTTCAACACTCCCACTTAAAGGAATAATATTTGGATGGAAGAATCCGGTGTATTCTTTTAAACGCTTATCATCATCACGATGCGGATCAACCGTTATAAACAATGCGGGGACATCCTTAAAGTCTTCATGACTGCTCAATACATCTCGTATCTTTGACAAACCAACAGGGCATACATCAGGACAGTAAGTGTAGCCGAAATAAAGAATGACAGGATGGCCGCGCAATTGGCCCAGGCTAAATGCTTTACCCTCGTGCAGTAAGTCAAAGTCCCCCGCTTTAAGGTATTTAGCTTTTATATCCCGTTCTATATCTGAAGACATAAAACGCATTGCAAGCACAATAATTGCGATAGAAATGCCGACAAGAAGAATTGTGAAAGGAAGCCTATTTACCATAGCTTAGAGCCCATGCTGAGAAGTCTTAAGATCAAAATCTAAACGAATCGTTTTCCCCTGAAACTCAAAGTTGACAACTAAGCGCCATACCATCTCAGCATCGACCGTACATATTGGAATCATTCCACTTAATAAAAATTCGTTAGCCAACTCAGCTTTGGAGGATAAGAAGTGTTGCCCCATATCCATATCTCGCCCTTCAACCCAAGCAACAAGGTTTGAGAGTTCTGCTCCAGCATTGTTCATTGTATGAAACTTCAACTGGAAACGTTCTAGGGCTTTAATTTCACTAGGACTTACTTGAAGTCTAAGCTCCAAGTCATTGAATAGG
>NZ_LWGE01001420.1:0-2947 GCF_001635315.1 Oleiphilus sp. HI0123 | reverse complement strand
CTTCAGCAAGAGAGAAGCTTACATATTGTATGGCTGAATCAGCTGGCATATTCCTTCCAAATTCTTTCGCAGGTTTTAGTATTATTATATTTAGTGTACTATATTTAGATCTCAAAATACTTTTTGCATTAAATCGCTCATATTAGTGAAAATATAAGGCTTTAAGGCGCATAAAATTGTAACAGCTAGTAAAAAGTAGCATAAATACAGGCAAGTTATACATAGATGTCTAAAAATAAATGTTTAGACATCTAAAATAATAAATTATGAATCAAACCACACTTAGAAGACCGCTAGATACTGATGGCCGATCAGTATTTGCGCTCATAGACCGATGCCCACCTCTGGACACTAACTCAGCGTACTGCAACTTGCTGCAGTGCAGTCATTTCGCTAGCACCTCAGTGATAGCGATAGACGATGACAAGACACTTGGCTTTATATCCGGCTATGTCATTCCCGACCGGCAAGACACTTTATTTATTTGGCAGGTCGCCGTTGATGAGCGTGCTCGCGGTCAAGGTCTTGCTAAGCGAATGCTCAAAGATATTGTGACGCGGCAAGAATGCGCTCAGGTCACTCACTTGGAAACGACCATTACAGCTGACAATAAAGCCTCATGGACTTTATTTGAAAGCTTCGCAAAGGATTTTTCTGCTCCCTTAGCCAAATCTGAAATGTTTAGCAAAGATACGCATTTTGCTGGCTTGCATGACACGGAATTTCTGGTCCGAATCGGTCCATTTAGTTCCTAACCTCGCACACTAAATAAGACTCGCACCAAACATCCTATGGAGGATGCTAATGAAAATATTTGATGAAATTGAATCTGAAGTTCAGAGCTATGCTCGTTCTTTCCCTCGTGTTTTTAATCGCGCTAAGATGGAACACCTCTACGATGAGGAGGAAAATGAGTATCTAGACTTTCTGGCGGGTGCGGGAACAATTAACTACGGGCATAACAATCCGCTATTTAAGCCTCTCTTAATGGACTACATTGAGAATGATGGTATTACGCATGGCCTGGATATGCATACCAAGGCGAAAGGTGAATTTCTAGAGGCTTTTAATGAGAAGATTCTAAAGCCTCGGGATCTCGATTATGTTATGCAGTTTACTGGTCCGACTGGTACCAACGCAGTTGAAGCGGCTTTAAAGCTAGCGCGTAATATTAAAGGCCGTCAGAACATTATTTCTTTCACCAATGGTTTTCATGGCGTTAGCCTTGGCTCTCTGGCTGCGACGGGTAACTCTCATCATCGTGGCGCGGCGGGTGTCAGCTTAGGCGGCGTAAGCCGCGTGCCTTATGACGGCTACTTAGGTGACGAGATTGATACCACAGCTTATCTTGATAAAGTGCTTTCAGATTCCAGCAGTGGCATCGACAAGCCCGCTGCAGTGATTGTTGAAACTGTGCAAGGTGAAGGCGGTATCAATGCGGCTAGTTTTGAATGGTTGCGTAACTTAGAAAAAGTCTGCCGAAAGCATGATGTACTGCTTATCATCGATGATATACAGGCGGGTTGCGGTCGTACTGGCACCTTCTTTAGCTTTGAAGAAGCAGGCATTAAGCCCGATATGGTGACCTTATCGAAATCACTTGGCGGATACGGCTTACCTTTTGCTGTTGTTTGATTTAAGCCAGAGCTGGACCAATGGAAACCAGGAGAGCATAACGGTACGTTTAGAGGCAACAATTTTGCATTTGTAACCGCGAAAGCCGCCATTGATCATTACTGGTCTGACGACAAGTTCTCTAATGAGATTAAGCAAAAAGGCGAATATATTAAATCGCGCCTGGAAAAGATTGTCGACTTGTATGGCGACGGAAATTTCACGACCTGTGGACGCGGCATGTTTCAAGGGATTAACTGTGTAAACGGTGAGATCGCTGGCAACATTACACGCAATGCTTTTCAGCAGGGGCTTATCATTGAGACAAGCGGTGCTGATGATCAGGTGGTTAAATTTTTATGTCCTCTCGTAATCAGTCAAGACTCTCTCAAAAAGGGTATTGATATTGTTGAGCAAGCGATCAAAGAGGTTTGTGCTAAAGAAGACCAAATCCCTGAAGATAGCGACTATTTTGATGATGCGAAGATGGCAGGCTAATCGTCAGTATTTAATGGCTTAGTCATCATGCTATTTTAGGCGTCACGTTATTTAACTGGATAAAGAGAAACAAGGTAAAAAAATGATCGTAAGAAAACTGAGTGAAGCGGAAAATTCATCAAGACGCATTGTCTCTCCTGATGGCAATTGGGAAAGTACGCGTATGCTATTAAAAGATGACCAGATGGGGTTTTCGTTTCACATCACGACTATCTATGAAGGCGCAGATTTTCAGATGCACTATCAAAATCATTTGGAGTCGGTTTACTGCATGTCAGGTGAGGGTGAGATAGAGAATTTGGAAGATGGAAAAGTGCACCCGATCTCTGCAGGCACGATCTATGTTCTGGATAAGCATGACAAGCATATCCTAAGAGCATTTAAAGAAATGAAGATGGCATGCGTCTTCAACCCTCCGCTTAATGGCAAGGAAGTACACAACAAGGAAGGTGCCTACGAATTAGAAGCGGATACTATTGAATAATATATATTGAGTACCTAGTTCTATCCCAATTGATAACAATAAATGAAAGGGCTTTGCTGATGAGCGTACCTAACCCTAACGATAAATATGGCATTCACAGTACTGACTACAGCGTTGGGCAGCACAATGTTCAACGCTGGGGTTTTGATATTCATAACCCGGTATTTGCTGTGAGTTCCGGGCTGATATTGTTATTTTTAGTAGCCACACTGCTAACTGATTCAGCGACCGCAAAAGCTGCATTAGATGGTCTTAAATGGGATATTATTGGTGCTTTCGATGGTTTGTTTATTTGGGCAGGCAATATTTTTGTGTTGTTCTGCCTGGCGCTTATTGTTTCTCCTTTCGGCA
>NZ_LWGE01001419.1:0-1637 GCF_001635315.1 Oleiphilus sp. HI0123 | reverse complement strand
TTGTTCTAGAAAAGAACGAGACTCGATCACTTCGCTCTGATCACTACACCAAGCACCAATCTGACTGCCACGCGGCCTGGTTGCAAAATATTTCAAGGAAGCGGCACTGGATATCTTTTCACAACGTCCTTCCACCTTCACCTGACGGTTCAGTGGTAACCAGGGGAACAACATCGCTACTTGAGGGTAGGCTTTAATCTGCTGAGACTTTCGGCTGTTGTAGTTAGTGAAGAAAACAAAGCCGTTTTCATCAAATAACTTCAGTAATACCGTTCGAATGGAGGGGCCTACTTCAAGATCTGTTGTCGCCAGACTGAAGGCATTTGCATCTTGTATGTCTGCATCATTTGCCTGTTGAAACCAGTGTTCAAACTGCTTGAACGGGTCATCAAGTAATTCATCACGGTCCAGGCCCTGGCTCATATATTCGCGACGATAGTCACCGATATCCATACTCTCTTCCTAGCTTGTTGAATCAGATTTAGCTCCAATATTGAGGCTAATATCTTGATAATACAAGCTAAGTAAAAGCGAGAGAAGAGAAATCTTGTGTCTATGCCAAATTCGCGAAAAAGCGCTTTTGGATCCAAGCATCAAGTGACGCTTTACCAGGCCCATACATCACCAAAACCAAGAGCATCGCGCCCCAGAAATAGTGGTCATTAACACCACCTGGGCTAATATCCGGGTAAGAGATAACGGCAACGATATTTAAGACAAATAGGCGGCGACATCAAAGGGAATCAAAGGCACATCGTATTCATATTCAAACAGCATCAATGTGCTATCCATACTCTTTACCTTCGATAAGCCAGCTAGAAAAAATACTTTCGCCAAGTACAAACGAAAGACAATAATCATAATAATCTGGCTTTTATCCACCCAGCGAGTGGCATTTAAATACAGCGACGCAACAGTAGAGACTTGACTCATATTTAATCCTAATGTGGTAATTTGGAACGATTTATTCGGCTAATGTGAAGCCGACAAACCAAACTCGTTGAACAGCCAAAGCAAGTGTTTGGTTAATTTCTTCTAGTGGATACTTGGACTGCAGTTCTTGCAGAATAGTTCCCAAGTTTTTCTTTTTATTTATCGAAGAGAGTAGTTCGAATTCCAAGTCGGATAGCTGATCGACACGTAGCTGGTAATGCGCCGCTCGCCATACCAACAAGTGCCGCGAACCGGAATCTAAATTCAAGGGTTGATCTTCATTCCCTTCTGCTTTGTCTCGATCTTCCAGGCACTTATCACGGATCTCTTTAATCGGATAGTTGCAGGAAAGTAAGTGGGCACTGGCTGGAAGCAAAAAAGTTATCTTGTCATATCGATCTTCATCAATTTCAGATAAGCGAATAGCGTCAAGGGGCTGCTCATCTTTGGCGTGAAAAGCCAAATGCCAATACCACTCAAGCTGTGCCAAATCTTTAGCGTAAGGGAGCGATTTAAGTGCCTCAAAGTCTCCAACATATTCTGGAAACTCGGCACCATAGTGGTCCAGACTCGCTGACGCGGAAGGGTGTGCTTTAACATAACGCAGTGCTAATGCCTGAAAAAACTGCTCACCAACACATTGCAAAAAGGCAGGATAAATATCTGCTAATGCAGAACATAAGTTGCCGTAAACACTGCCGCGA
>NZ_LWGE01001418.1:0-4316 GCF_001635315.1 Oleiphilus sp. HI0123 | reverse complement strand
AATAGCACCTTGGAGATTTCTATATTCGCGTGCCTCTGTCACATTTTTTTGCTATGATCCGCCCCACTTGGTCTCCAGTACGCTGGACTGCACCATACGCTCTTTATCAATTCGTTCTTTTGTCATTCACTTTTTATATGTAAGTGGTAACTATGAAGCCTATTTTAAATATTGCTTTGCGCGCTTCTCGTCAAGCATGCGAATATATTAATCAAAGTATCGATAAAAATGATCCAAACCAATCTGACCCTAATGCTAATGAAAAGCTGGTCAGCCATCTTGAATCTACTTTATTTCAAACCTTCTTTGATAGCCTAAAGAAAGCCAACCCAACCCACTTCATTATCGCACCCGATGAAACACCTAGCGACGTAAAAGAAGATAGCTGGCAAGTTAACGGCTTTCACGCGCCCTACAACCTGCTACGAAAAATCCCAGCAACGGCTTTTTCACTTGTTCATAAGTCTTCAGGAAAATCTCAAAACGCCTTACTTGTTAACCCGACAAATGGTGATGAATACACAGCAAGCCGTGGAAGCGGAGCAGCACTTAATGGCAGAAGAATTCGTTGTACCTCTCCTAAATCGCTAGCTGAAGCGACGGTTGCAATCAATACCATAAATCAATTCGACTCACCTGCCGAATCTCACGTCATTGCTGACTTTATTAGTGAAGTGGGAAGCAATGTCGGTCAAATGCAGGTTAGCAATTGCGATGCTCTTGATGTCGCCATGGTTGCCGCTGGCCAAATTGATGCAGCAATACTAACCAAGGTAAACGCTAAAGAGCTTGAAGCAGCTCTGCTGCTATGCCAGGAGTCTGGCGCACTGACAGGTACACTAAACGGCGGTGTATTTAGCGATAAAGAAGACAAAATCATCGTTGCCAATCCAAAGCTCTTTAAAGCATTGGTCCAGCGCTTTAATACTTTTCAAACACGCCTCTAAGGTAGCGCGTTTGAGAGCGCTAAATACTAGCCATAAAAAAGGGAGCTTCTGCTCCCTTTTTTATGGCTAGTATTTGACTACCTGACTTTAAGGTTGGTCATCAATAGCGTTTCCTTCCTCGTCCTCGACAACTGGAGCAATCAAATCTTCTTTGCTCACACCCATCGACAACAAGACATTACTAGCAACATAAATAGATGAATACGTACCCACTAACACACCAATCAAAAGCGCCTTAGCAAAGCCGTTAATCATTTCACCACCAAGAAAGTACAAGGCAAACAGCACTAACAAAGTCGTCGCCGATGTAACCAAGGTTCGAGATAAAGTTTGTGTCAACGAAATGTTAATGACTTCATCAGGCTCTGACTTTCTTAACTTTCTGAAGTTTTCCCTAATACGGTCGGATACAACAATCGTGTCATTCAAGGAATAACCAATTACCGCTAGTAGAGCAGCCAATACGGTTAAGTCGAAATCCCAACCCAGAATGGAAAAAGCACCAATAACGATAATGACATCATGTATCAAAGCCGATACAGCACCTACCGAGAACTTGAACTGAAACCTGACAGCAACATAGAACATGACCAAACCCAAGGCCAACAGCAAGCCAATGCCGCCCTGCTCTCTTAACTCTTCACCAACCTGTGCGCCAACAAATTCAGCTCTGGTCAGCTCTAGCTGCACACCATTCGCAGACAAGGTGCTCGCGACTTGCGCACCAACCTTATCGTTAAACGACTCAGACAAGCGAACCAACACAGATGTTGCTGCACCAAAGTTTTGTACAACTAATTTCTCATAACCCGCTGCAAGCAACTGCTCACGCACTTCTTCAAGGTTCGGCGCTTCTTGGTATTCAACCTCTACCAGCGTCCCCCCTGTAAAATCCAAACCCAAAGCCAGACCTTTCACACCAAGCGAAGTAATTGAGGCAAGCAATAAGATGATCGAGAATGCCGCGGCAATCTTACGTTTGCCCATAAAATCTATTGTATTGTTCATCCTGAGCACCTTACCCTATCGAAATTTTCTTCAGCTGACGGCCGCCATAGGCCAAGTTAACAATCGCTCGCGTCAGTACGACAGAAGTGAAGAGCGAAGTCATAATACCGAGTGACAATGTCACCGCAAAACCTTTAACCGGGCCAGTTCCTACCGCAAACAAGATAACCGCAGCAATCAACGTGGTTATATTTGCATCGAAAATCGCTACAAATGCTCGACTATAGCCGGCATGAATAGCTTGCTGAGGAGAAAGACCGTTTGCCAGCTCCTCGCGGATACGAGCAAAGATCAACACGTTTGCATCAACCGCCATACCGACAGTCAGTACAATACCAGCGATGCCTGGCAGGGTAAGTGTGGCAGAGATCATCGACATTAATGCACACAATAGAATGACGTTTATTGCTAGAGCAATATTCGCGACAACACCAAATGCCCGGTAGTAAACAAGCATAAACAATAAGACCAAAGCGAAACCGATTTGAACGGACATCAAACCCGCGTCGATATTTGCCTGCCCCAGGCTAGGCCCAACTGTACGCTCTTCAACAAAGTAAATTGGCGCTGCAAGCGAACCCGCTCTAAGAAGCAATGCCAGTTCAGCAGCTTCGGTGGCTGAGTCCAGACCGGTAATACGGAAGCTGTTACCAAACGCCCCCTGTATCGTTGCCAAGTTAATAATCTGGCGAATCTCACGGTTACGACGCTCTGTTACTTCTTCACCGTCGACTATTTTCTTAATTAGCTCAGACTTCTGCTCGATAAATAAAACACCCATGCGGCGCTTTAAGTTTCGCTTGGTCACTTCAAGCATCAACTTACCGCCCTTACCGTCAAGGTCGATATTAACCTGTGCCACTCCGTTTTCATCAAAACTCGCACGAGCATTCGATACATTGCTTCCCGTGACGATAATATCTTTTTCCAGGTAAGCGGTACGTCCTTTCTCACTCTTGAAGTCAAACTGCTGCATTTCTCGGCTAGAAGCGCTCGACTTAGCCTCTAGACGAAACTCCAGGTTTGCTGTTTTACCAATAATACGTTTTGCTGCCGCCGTATCCTGAACACCAGGGAGCTCAACCACGATACGGTTACGCCCCTGACGCTGAACCAAAGGCTCAGCAACACCCAGTTCGTTAACACGATTTCTAAGCGTAATCAGGTTTTGTTGAACAGCATAATCTTCAATCTCTTTAATTCGCGCTTCAGATAGTTTTAGCAATAAGAAGAAGCTTTCATCTTCTTCGATTGTTGTACGTGTAAACTGACGATATTCTGATGCGGCAAGCGAAACCGCTTTGTCCAATTCCTTTTCAGACTTGAACTTAACCTTGAGGCCATCAGTGCCTTCAACCAATACCGAACGATAGCGAATTTTTTCACTACGCATCGCTGTTTTAATATCACTCATTGAGACTTGAAGCTTTTGACTCAAAGCTTTATCCATATCAACTTCGAGTAAGAAGTGAACACCACCTCGCAAATCTAGACCAAGTTTCATAGGTCCAGCACCCATAGACTTAAGCCAATCAGGTGTGCTTGGTGCCATATTTAGCGCCGCAATATAATCACTACCCAAAACATCGCTTAGGACTTCTTTTGCAGATAATTGAGCTTCGTTGTCATAGAAACGAACCAAAAGGTTATTACCATTTAACTCCGCATGCTTAACAACAACATTATTTTTCTCTAATACGCTAACGACCCGCTTCTGTAGAGCATCGTCTGCTTTTAGCGAGCTTTGCGTTCCGGTCACCTGCACAGCAAAGTCATCAGGATAGAGATTAGGTAATGAGTACACTGCACCCAATGCCAGGGTGATCAGTATGAGAATATATTTCCACGCGGGGTATGTATTGAGCATCTTAGCTCCAGATCCTTTCGGTATTATTCAAAGTAATTGAGTGTGCAGGTGTTATATCACGACGCAGACCCTGTTACGCGAACAAAGCCTAAACAAACGTAAAAACATCTCGATTAGCCTAGTCGCTCACCCTTTGTGAGCGACTAACACTGATTTAGATACCTTTTAAGGTGCCTTTTGGTAATGCTGAGGCAACTGCTACTTTCTGAATGTTCATTTCAACACCCTCAGAAACTTCAACCTTAACAAACTCTTCTGAAACTTTTGTGACCTTACCAGCGATACCGCCATTCGTCACAATCTCGTCACCTTTGCTTAATTCAGAAACCAGATTTCTATGCTCTTTGGCACGCTTTGACTGTGGCCTCCACATCAAGAAGTAAAAAATCAGGATAAAGCCACCAAAGAATACCAACTGCATCATTGCACTTGGGCCTTGAGGTGAAACAGGCGCGCCTTCAGCCAGGCTAAGCGCAGAGTACATGCAGAAAGTC
>NZ_LWGE01001417.1:0-2482 GCF_001635315.1 Oleiphilus sp. HI0123 | reverse complement strand
TGGGCTCGTCTCTGCCCTAGTAAGTAAGCCGCCACAAAACCAATCAAATACATTAAGCCATACCAATGAATTTGAATTGGCCCTAAGTCCAAAGCAACCGGATCTATCTGGGGATACGACAACGCCATTGTAATTCCTTAAATTTTTAATATTAAACAGAGCTAAGTCACTAGAAAGCGAACACCAATTAATAGCAGAAAACCTGCAAACAATCTTTTCAGTAACAGAGGCGACAAGCGATGCGCCAACTGCGTTCCAACCCTCGCGAAGTATACAGAGCAAATAGATATTCCGAGTAAAGCAGGTAGGTAGATCAATCCCAAACTCCATTCAGGCCGTCCTTGCAAATCACTTCCCATCATCACATTACTGAGCGTGGCAAATAAAGCGATGGGTAAACCACATGCAGCGGCGGTACCCACCACTTCTTTCATCTCAATACGATACCGACTCAAATAAGGAACGCTAAGTGTTCCACCACCAATCCCGAAGATAGAAGAAAACCACGCAATGACCACGCCCATTATAGATAGTGCGATATTTCCGGGTATCGCCAAAGACTGCAAGCTAGCGGATTTGATAAACATTCGCAGCGCTACAATCACCGCAAAAAGTCCAAACAGCTTTTTCAGCATCCAGCCATCTAGTTGCACCAGCGTTAATACACCAAGCACCGCACCTAGCGCAATACCAGCACTCATCGGCCGAAACACCGACCACAAAACCGCGCCTCTCTTATGGTGATTATATACCGAGCTCATCGAGGTAAACACTATGGTCGCAAGTGAAGTTGCTATCGCCATATGGGTCAAGACTTCTGCGGGGAAACCTTGGCTTTCGAAGACAAAAACCAGGATAGGCACGACGACTAAACCACCACCCACGCCAAAGAGCCCTGCCGTTAACCCGGCAAAGATACCCGCCAGCAAGTAGCTCACAATAAACATAGTCCGTATCTACCCCTAAATAATTGCATGGTATGATAGCTGTATTACATTCTGAGGTCATTCTTTCAATGTGTTTAATAGTTTTTGATTGGCAGCCCGAGCAAGCACGAATACTGACACTCGCCTCAAATAGAGATGAGTACTACGCCCGCCCTACACTTAACGCTCATTTCTGGGAAGATAGCCCTGACATATTTGGCGGCCGAGATTTAAAAATGGGTGGCACCTGGTTAGCCCTTTCCAAAGGTGGCCGCCTCGCTGCAATTACAAATTATCGCGCGCCAGACTCCAGAGTATACGAACGATCTCGTGGAGAAATTCCCTCAAGCTTCCTTCAAGCAAGCTGCTCTGCAAATGAGTTTGCAGCTCAAATTTCAAGCGATGAATATGCCGGATTTAACGCTCTTCTGTTTGATGGCTCAGACTTGGTATATTGCCATAATCGTGGTCAGACGAGAGGTAGTCAAACCCTAAAGCCGGGACGGTATGGCTTAAGTAACCACCTGCTAGATACGCCTTGGCCAAAAGTACGAAAAACCAAAACAGCTCTCGAACAGGCCCGGCAGAACCCTGATAACACTGAAGCAGCTAGACACTTACTGTTGGCACTACAGAACCAAGAACAAGCATCGCCTGAAGAACTGCCGCAGACAGGCATCCCTCAAGAGTTTGAGCAAGTGCTCTCTTCCCCCTTTATTAGAACGCCCAACTATGGAACTCGTGCGAGCAGCGTCATCATTATTGATAAAGAAACTTTAGGTACGGCTAAGAACGAGCAGATCAATAAAGCTTTCTTTCTTGAACGTCAGTATCAGAAGGGTAGCAGCAAATTTAACGACAACATAACAAACATAACTTTTTAAGCTAGAGCTCGACAGACTCTAGCTCATTGCAAGCTACCGTCATCTTCAGATCGATTACCTTTTAGCTGTTGAACCTGGCGCTTAATGACATGCTGAACCAATGTTTCCTGATCAATTTCGGTGACATTAACGAAGTCAGCGCGCGCAAGCCAGGGCTTGCCATCAATGCTCTCATCCAATGCATCACAAGCAATAACAGCTGCTAAGAGCTGCAATCGAGTATTACTGGGGTATAGCGTTAGTTCTATATGAACATGCTGATTCAAAGCAGCACTTTCTTCAAGCGGGAAAGCGATTCCACAAGCACTCAAATTAACCTGACAAGCAGAAGTAGACTGCTCGAGACCCTCTTCTTGGCCAGAGGCAAGACCGTGGCCAAAAGCCAAATTTATTTTCTGGTTAAAAAGATCAAGAATATTATGAATTTCAGGTTGGGAATTCTTCAGTACTGTCAGATCTGTTGCTATCTGGTGCTCTATCTGTGACAGCAGAGACTTCAGAGAAGTCGGTTGAGCTTGCACCGCCAAATCAGTTTCACCCTCCGAAAGAAAGCGATAACGAAGACCAACAAGGTCCGTCACTCTAAAATAACGTCTTCTTTCACTGTCGTGCGTCACTGAATTTACACCCATATATATTATCCCTAGATAAACCCATCACACACTCTCCTTT
>NZ_LWGE01001416.1:0-2426 GCF_001635315.1 Oleiphilus sp. HI0123 | reverse complement strand
GTGACCAGGGCAACCGCTTCTTGTTTAAACTCTGTTGTATAACTTCTGTTCTTTCGTTTTGTCATTTAACACCTCAATAATTGGATTATATTCCTTATTGAAGTGTCCTGTTTGATTAAAGCAGATCACTATCAAAGATAGATTAGGATCTACACACTGTCCAGAAGAGACCAGTTAGATAGCACCCTTCTCACACTCATGGCATACGAACACAAAGATGGGGTCTACTCTATCGGGATTAGAACTTCATTTCGTCTAAAAAAAGGAATTGACGAAGGTGGATCATAACCGGCAATAATAGGCTGCCCAATGGCTTTGATATCCTGCTCATTCAACCAAGCCAATAGTTCGCTTTTCTTGCTTTCTATTGTGTCCTCGTCCAGCCAACCACTGAAGCGAATCGCTGCAACGGTGTAATCATTGACTCGCTCCAAAGAAACGTTTGGGTCTCTCGGCGCCGGTGCTGTCTCAATCCTGAAATCTTCGGGAAGAACAAAAGACATTTTAGTTGCTTTGTCTTGATCCATGAACACAGGCGCGGTCATGCTGATATCTTGCCCCTTACTATTTTCGCCGGAGATATACGCAAAAAGTCGTTTGAAAGCACTATCGTTTGACGATCTCCCCTTTTCACTATTCATCGTTGTGGAAACCAATAACATCTGGTCGTAATGTCGGATCTCAAAATTTCCATCTGACTGAATAAGCGAATAGGGAGCATGCTCAATCGTGTATTTAACCAAGCTACACCCTGTGAGTAAGGAACTCACAAATACAGAACAAGCTAGCAAGATAAACTTCATCGATCCGAGCCTTTCGGTATAGAAAAATTGATTAGACATCGTGATGACCTGCCCTAAGCACTTTCTTTAGCCATAACACTTTGTATTTTCTGATAAATATCATCGGCTTCTTTGCTGAGCATAGAATAGGCTCTTATGTCGCCATTGCGCTGTGCATGCATCGCCTCGGTGAGCTTCGCTTCATAAGCTTTCACGAGTTTTTTAGAAGGATTTTTGCTAAACCATTTAAACATTCTTTTTTACCTACTCTACATTCAGGACTCTGGTTCTAGGGTTGCTTTTTACTTCTATACTGGCGATACGCTAGCCATATTTCATATCCCCAGCGGCTAAACAAACGAATGAAAGGCCAGTTAAGTACCCGCCAAAAACGAGCGTAGGGCGTGTGATGCCAAGCCCTAACATTTGCATCAACGCCTACTAACCACTCTCCGTCAGAAGTTTTCAAGTGCAGCCTCTTCAGCAAAACATCTTTGCTCGGCGATTCAGTTGTTGAATCCAAATCATGTACGTTCTTAATCGTGAGATTGTCGCCTGCATGTTTCTTCAATCGACACACCTCAGCTGTACATAGAGGGCATTCGCCATCGTAGTACAATGTGTCGCGACGGATTGTTACTGCTGACTGTTCCAACTTACTCTTCTCGAATTCGTTACCAGTTATCAGTAAGGTCTACGAATACAAACTCGATATGGATCACTGTCAGCAGTAATGTGAGGATTGATTTGGAATTGCTTTTTAGGCGACAGCAGAGTCTAGGAGTCTTTAAAAGGCCGTTTCGATGGTGACTGACACGGGGGCATGGTCTGATGCTTCAGCGTCTACCTCATAGTTAGGGTTTTGCAGATGATCATCGTGCACGTCATAACTAACGACTTCCGCAATACTGCGTGGATTGTTAGCATCAAATTCCTTTGATAACAGCACATAATCTAAAACACTGCCCTTATTTGCAAAATAGTGTGTAGGGCTACGACGAGTTTCGATAGTTTTATCACTAATTTCAAAGGCATCGTAAAGTGTATGTTTTTCAACATTCAGCCTCTCCGCAGCAGAAAGGGATGAAACATATTTCGATCCAATTCTATCAATATGCCCGCCAGCCACCAGCAACTGCAAAGGCGTTGAGTCGATCGTATCATTTAGATCACCAAGCATAATGGTTGGCATATCTTCCTTCGCACTAGATTTCCAAAAGTCATTGTAGAGAAGAGCTGCTTCAGTTCCTCTCTGCATACTTGAAGCCCACCGACCATGCAGGTCGTCGTAAAGGAAATTACGAACTTGTTCATTGTCGGCTGTATCCACATAAAAGTGACGATCAAACTTCGACCTTTTAGACTTCAAGTGCGCCACATACACGGCAACCTTGGAGTAATCATCGATTTCAATAACGGCCCTGATCGGCTGACGACTAAAAACAAATTCTGAGTTGAGCCCCAAACTCTGAATCAAATATTGATCAACCGAAACTGCTTCACTAGATAGGATGGGGAATTTTGAAGCAATCGCGACAACGGGCATATCAAACAGATAGTCAGACTTCTTGTTGGGCTGTTCGACTGTTGCAAAATAGTCAAAGCCCGCTGACTTTGACAAGCTATTCAGAGCCGATACGGAAA
>NZ_LWGE01001415.1:0-4541 GCF_001635315.1 Oleiphilus sp. HI0123 | reverse complement strand
TTTGGAATTAATGCTCATGTCAAAAGACATCAAAAAAGCATCTAATCGACTTGCATTTATTGACGGTCGGATTGACCCAGATACTTTATTCAATCATCTACGCAAACTTAGCGAGTCAGGCCTGCTTACAAAGACACTAGAAGAAAGAAATCGAATTCTATGTTCCGCAACTGATAACGGAATAATCACTTGGACCCATAGCGAAAACTATGTCCCCCCAAATAATATCTACGATGACCACCATCCTGGAGAGCAAAAATGACAAAAATTGCAATTCACAGCGACTTGCACATGGAGCTCCAAGGTGCTCCTATGTATTGGCTTGAGTTTACACCCGATATTCTAGTGTTAGCTGGTGATGTCCATAAAGCCTGTGACATTCAGAAAATACTACCATTGCTCACCGAATTCAGACCAAACATGGATATTGTGTTCGTGCCCGGCAACCACGAATACTACGGTTGCAAGAATATGATTGAGACAGAACAAGCTTTACGAGAAGAGTTCTCAAAGTCGAAACAAATACACTTTCTTCAATGCGATTCAAAAGTAGTCCAGGGCGTTAGGTTTATCGGCTGCACAGGTTGGACAACACTATCCGCTCTAAAAAACGAAGAGTTTCCTAATGTCGAACCAGTCATCGCTGATCGGATCAATGACTTTCATTATATTGGAATGGGTGACCATAAATTTAGTACACAAGAGTGTATTGAACTTGGGCACCAACAACGCGAATGGCTCAAACAACAGCTACAAGCAACACAAGATGAAAAACTCCCGTCCATGGTAGTGACTCACTTCTCACCGAGCCTCCAGTTTAGAAATAAACAGCACTCAATAGATGAAATTACAGCATATTTCTGTAACGAGCATATCGATCTCATTGATTCATACGCCCCTGACTATTGGGTATTCGGCCATACACATTTTAATGTCGATGAAATCAGAGGACGCACGCGTATCATCAGCAACCAACACGGTTATGGACGAGAATGCTCTGATTACCAACCAAATTTCATGATTGAATTGTAGAAATGATATTAGCTCTAGACCTTGAGTACACATTGATATCCAGCGCTGTCTCGTGCTTCGTCAGGCCCCATCTAAATGATTTCCTTGAATGGTCAAATGAAGCATTTGAAAAGGTATACCTATATACGACAGTTCCAGAACATAGAGTAGTGAAGATACAGCGTGATCTATTTGAGTTGAAGGAGGTTAATCACATTTTTCGTGATCTTAAATCTGTGACCTGGCCGAGGAAGGGGTTGAAAGATCTAACTTACGTCCATCACCAGTGGGACAGAGTAATCATGGTAGATGATCTGCCCGATTGTTATGCAGTACCCCACCAAAGAGATCAATGGATGGAGATTGAACCTTTTGATCCAGAAAAACCTGACATTGCGCTATCTAAGTTAATTGGGAAGCTTGAAACGAAACTAAGCGTCAATTGAGCCGATACCTCTTATTAAGTGTATTTTTTCTTGTATCCAAACTCAAATTAAAAGCCCTGATCAATGACATATTCAAACAAAGTTTATAGGAGATGATCTCAGTGAAAATGCAATCAAGAGTTGAAAAGTTTGAGAACGTTGGTTTTGTCTGCGACGCCTGTATGTCCCCTGTATTTTTTGAGGACAACGATATGCAAGCTTCCCTGTCAGCTAAGTTTGGACCTGGATCAGAGGAAGATGGAAACGAGTACCATCTAGATCTGTGCGAAAGCTGCTTCAAAGAGGCACTTTCAGAAATGAAGATCATACGTCGTAATGAATTCATGTTTGATGAAAAAAACAACGATGACGTTCGTTATCCAGATAAGTTTGGGCTTGTTCGGGAGTCTGGAAAAGCTGATATCCCCAGAACAAGAATTGTAGAAGGTATTCACCTAACTTCAGCCCAAAAGGAAGATGATTAATTTGGAGAGATTAAAGAGTAGAGCAAGGGAAACGAGCCTTAACATAAGGCTACGCCTCCTGCTTCGAATACTGTACTGTGAAATCGACGTTTGCGTCTCGGCTTCTTCGGCAGGTAATTTGTCTGGTTAATTTTAAATTGATCATATACACGTTAACAGGGATCTCACTTATGGATATCTATGGAGAATTTCAAGATGATTATTTACAACCAACAGACTCTAAGAGAGCTCATTTCTACCCTACACGAATATTTGAATGCTCGAGGGATTAATGTCGAAAATGCCCGCCTCTACGAGATATTTTCTCATTCACAAGGTTTCAAAACTTATGCCGCTCTGGTGAGTAGCTTGCCCATAATGTTGGATGAAAGTGCCGGTGTGACACGAGAGCTAATTGAGAGTTTTCGTCGTTATGGTATTAAATCTGAAGATCACACAATGCCAAGTACACGGTTACTTGCGGATATGGCCGATAGAAAGCAAGCATTTCCTACTGTGGCTGGTCCGCGTTGCGGTTTAAGGTTAAATATTGACTGGGATGATGGACGAATTTATCTTCCATCTGAATATCATGAGTCTGACCATAGATCTTGCCCATGGAATGAGCTTTATGGACATTCTTCGAGCTTCGTATTACCAGGTATTGTATTGAAGAAAGAATATGAAGCGCTTCGTGAGGAAATAGCTCCAATCGTTGACAGAGTCGTCGCTGGATATTCAAATAATGGGACTCAAGTGAAAGCGTCATTTACTGATGACGCAAATGAAGCGCTTGAGGAGTTGAGTTATTTGATTGACGACTTTGAATTTGAATATTCAGACCAGTGGGGGCCACTACCCATGGATTTATACTATGACGAGGCTGTGCACGTAAGCGATGTTGAGGAATTGAAGCTCACTGAAATCCGCTTGGATGGCGAATTGCTGCTCGATTACTCATTTACAGACATTCAGTTAAGACAGCTTGTTGCAGAGGAAGAAAATCGTGACATACCGATTAAGCATGAGTCTCTTTATCTTTATTTCAAAGATCTCAGAGACGATTGTCTTAAAAATTTCGAAGAGCAAAGTCAATCTAATTAGAAATTGAAGTGATCTATTAGCCACCCCTTCTCTTTTGGTGGCTAATACCGTGACTAATTAGGCGTAATCCAGAAGAACTTTCGCTTCTAACTCTAAAGCCCTAGCCAACTTCAAAATATTCAATAGAGCAACATTTCTATGCCCACTCTCAATCCCTGAAATATAGCTTCTGTCTATATCTGCAAGATAGGCAAGCTCTTCTTGAGTGATCTTTTTATCCTTTCTCAATCGCGCTAAGTTCCGTCCAAACTGGATTAGCTCTTCATTTGCTTCGGGCATTGAGTGGGCACCATTAAATGATACCTATAATCAACAAAATGCTGGAATTCACTACAGACTATGAGTAACATTTATCCACAGATTGCCAATAAAATGGAAAAAAGGAATTTTTGATGGAACCAAAGTTTAAGTACATTCTCTCGTCTACAGTTATGATATCTGCAATCGCACTGTCAGGTTGTGGTTCAGATGACCCTAAGCATGAAGAAGAACAACAAATTTCTGCTTATACAAATCTAGATCTTAGTGATGCTGCTTCTCTTGTGGTCGGCAGTGAGCAAGCTGCCTCTGGAGTAATGTCAGCAGCGAGTTTTACAGCATCTAATAGTAATGGACTCACTACAAACAATGTTTTGTACAAGGTAAGTGCAGACGGTTCTTTAGAAACAGTTAAGTTTGTAGATGAAGACGGTAATGAAACCGAAGTCGTATATCGACCTGAATGTGCTAAGAATATCAATGATGATTTCGTCGCAATGTATAGCACTCAACAGCTACCTCTAAAGTTCTTGGTTACTTCTGAAGATGGTTCGACGCTCAGCAGTTCCGAAGTAACACAGTCTGCTGCGATGTTATTGATAAGAAAAAGTGATGGGAAAATATTTCCATTGAAGGCAGGGGCTACTCGTCTTTATCCAAATTCAGAAGGCGAACATGTTCTGGTGCCGATTTGTGATCCGATTACCACTTCCAGTGATATGTGGACCTTACCTCATGACACTGTTTTAATAACCGGCGTATTAGATGAGAGTATTGGAGCGACATCATTTCTTCTGAACCTGAAGAAAGAAGGTGACCTGGAAGCCAGAACCTACCTTCTTCCTGGGGATGGCATTGGTAATTATCCAGTAACTATTTCTCCTAACGCGATCGCTTATGGCTCAAGAGTTATTGGTGACAACTCTCCAGGTGTTGGCCGCTTAGTTACTGGCGTTGAATCAGATATTCTATCAGGTGGAGTGGGTGATCGAATTCGACTACCAGATGGATTGAATTACAGACGTTTTTTGGAGCGCCAGTACACAGAAGAGTTTCGAGAACCAGATCTGTGTTTGAATTTGCATGAGAGCCAGAAAGAAGCATTTAACTGTGAAGAACAATGGATTAGAACCTATACAGGTTTTGATGAAGTTCTAACCGAGTACACCTTAACTTCAAATTCAAGGGTTGTTGAACAAGAAGTCTACCGTAGCACGTATTCTGAAGAGTATGATCCATCTGCAGCAAATTGGGGATTGGAATTTCGTTATCCAGGAAC
>NZ_LWGE01001414.1:0-7971 GCF_001635315.1 Oleiphilus sp. HI0123 | reverse complement strand
TGATGTTGACGCGCCCAAACATATCGCCAGTCAAGCATTTGTTCAGTGACCTTGATGACTGCCTACATCACGTCGAAAGTTCGCTGTCTGATTCTCTCACCCTTGAGGATCAAGATACTGAGCAAAACAATAGCGAAAAAAACGTATAGGAAACCGAGATGCCATTTGATTACGAATTGGACCCGAAAGCGATTGAGCGACAAAGCTTTGAGCTGATTCGCCAGCTAAGCAACTTGAGTTGTTTCGATAAAGAACAACAACAGGTCGTGATGCGTGTCGTACATAGCTTAGGTATGCCCGAGCTGACGGATAAGATTCTGTTTAGCGCAGGTGCTTGCGAAAAAGGCAGAGCGTCCTTGGGTCAGAATAAGCCAATTTTGTGCGATGTGGAGATGGTCAAGCAAGGCGTTACTAAGCGCATGATTGAACGAGAGCCCCTGTGTTTTTTGAACGATAACGACACCATTCAACAGGCTAAACAACTAGGCGAAACAAGGTCGATGGCTGCCTTAAGTTCTTGGACACCCTTCTTGAAAGACAGCGTTGTATTGATAGGGAATGCTCCAACGGCCTTGTTCAGATTACTTGAAATGTTGGAACAAGGCGCAGACAAACCGGCGCTTATCATCGGCATGCCAGTCGGCTTTGTCGGCGCAGCAGAATCTAAAGAAGCGCTTTGGGAAGAACACAAAAAATTAGGCGTGGAGTGTATAACCTTGGCTGGCCGCCAAGGTGGCAGTGCAGTTACCGCCGCGGCTTGTAATGCGCTTTTACGCTGTAATCGCGGGGAGTGGTATTAATGCCCTTACATGTAATTGGCCTTGGCGTTTCGGAGCAAGCGAACTTGGACGAAGTCGCCTTGAGTGCTTTGCAGTCAGCAGATCGTATTATTGGTTCCCAGAGACAGTTAGAGACGGTTCGCTGGTGGATTTCAGAAAGGCAGGTGACTGAGCAGCTTCCTAAGCTCTCTATTTTAAAAGGGCAATTGGCGAGCTATCTGGACGAAGGTGAAACAGTTGCCTTGCTAGCCTCAGGTGATCCGCTATTTTTTGGTATCGGAAAATGGGTACGGCAGAGCTTTTCGGATTTGAGGCAAGATCAACTTTGTTTTCATGCGGGCGTGTCCAGCATTCAAGCCGCTTGCCATCGACTCGGCTGGTCCTTACAAGATGTTGAGGTTATTTCACTGCATGGTCGTCCATTACAATCTTTGACCACTCAGCTCAAACCGCATACATGCTATGTATTGCTCACTGATCAAAATAGTTCTGCGCATGCAATTGCTAAAGAATGCCAACGCCGTGGCTTTGAAATGGCAGCGCTGACGGTCTGCGAAAAGCTTGGTTATTCAGACGAACGGGTACGTCTATTATCAATTGATGAACTCATTGATGGAGAGGCACAAAGCCAACGTTTTGATCCCTTAAATGTCGTGTGTTTACAGACACTTGAATCGACGCAATATACGCCGACATTTCCGGGAATTCCGGATGAGCAGTTTGTGACGGACAAAGCACCCGGTAAAGGCATGATTACCAAGCGTGAAGTTCGCTTAGCGATATTGTCTTTGTTAGAACCGACAACAGACGATTGCATTTGGGATGTTGGGGCAGGTTGCGGTGGTGTTGCCACAGAGCTAGCGTTGTGGGGTAAAGGTGCCCAGGTTCATGCAATCGAGCATCATCCGGAGAGGTTAGACTGCTTGAAGGCGAATCAGCACCGTTTCGCAGTTGAACCAAACTTGTCAATTGTTGAGGGCAGTGCACCTGATATTTGTTCAACTTTGCCCGCGGCTAACAAGGTTTTTGTGGGCGGAAGCGGCGGTCAGTTATTAGACATTCTAAATCTAGCCTGGGAGCAACTACCAGAGCGTGGGATGGTCGTCGCCAGTGCCGTGACCGAACAAACGCGCCAACAACTTTATCAGTTTTACCAATCTCGGTTCAGCGATGAAACAAGCCATGTCGAAACATTTGAGCTGGCCGTTAGTCGCGGCGAAACGCTGGCGGGTGAGTTGTATTACAAACCACAACTACCCGTCACACTTTATAAGTTTGTGAAAGTAGAAAAGACAGCAACGAATGAGGCCTTGGATCATGTCTAACCAGCAGCAGGTCAATCAGAATAAGCTCGGCGCCTTTTATGGTGTTGGCGTTGGGCCGGGTGATCCTGACTTACTAACGATGAAGGCATTCAAAGTAATCCAGAACGCGCCAGTGATCAGCTATCTCAGTGGTGAAACCGGTAGCTCACAAGCGAAAATGATTGCAAGAAACGCGCTGACAGAACGTGAAGAGAGAGCGGCGGATCAGGGTCTTAATGTTCTTGAGGATGTCGTGATCGAGATGCCGATGTCGAAGGATCGTACCTTAGCGAATCACGCTTACGACAGTGGCGCTGTTCGGATAAAAGCGGCGCTTGATGCGGGGCAGGATGTGGCGTTTTTGTGTGAAGGCGACCCCTTATTTTTCGGCTCGTTTGCCTACTTACTTGAGCGGCTTCAGGATGACTACCCCTGTCAGGTGATCCCAGGTATTTCGTCTGTGAATGCTGCTGCCAGCGCGATGATGCAACCGCTTACAATGTTAAAAGAATCGTTTGTTGTGGTCAGTGGCCGTCATCAGGATTCGCAAATAGAGCGAGCCCTTAGCGAGCACGATAGTGTGGTGATCATGAAAGCAGGGCAGGCCCGCCCAAGAATATTGGCATTGCTTGAGCGAACGGGAAGATTAGCCGACGCCACGTATCTTGAATATATCGGCCGAGATAATCAGAAGATTGTGAGCGATATAACTCAATTATCTCCAGAGCAAGGGCCGTATTTTTCTTTGTTTGTGGTTTTACCATCGGCAGATCGTAGCTCAGAGGAGAGAAGTCGTGATTAGAATTTTCGCGTTAACCGAAGCCGGGCGCTGTTTGGCAGAACGCTTAGCAAGCGCAATTAGAACCGATTCAACTGCGCTTACGAATGAAGTCGAGGTGTCGTTTAAACCGCAACCCTTTGCGCAAACGGTGCAAGACTCATTTCGCGCCGGCGAACGACAGATTTTAATCTGTGCCACAGGCATTGTCATGCGAACACTCGCGCCGGTAATGGTGAACAAACATGAAGACCCGCCCGTCCTCGTTCTGGATGAACGTGGCGAATTTGTTATTCCCTTGCTGTCCGGGCATGAAGGTGGCGCGAATGAGTTTGGGCGAATTATTTCGGAAGTACTCAGTGCAAGCTTGGTCTTAACGACGGCGGATCCGTATTTGAAACCAATCTACATCGTGGGCATGGGCTGCGAGCGGCATTGCCCTGAGTCAGAACTTCGTGCCTTGCTAGAACAATGCCTTGTGGAAAAGGGTTTAGAGCTTTCACAGATTAGCGGCATCGCAAGCATTGATATTAAGGCGGACGAACAAGGGTTAATCGATTTGGCGGCATCCCTGGCTTTACCGTATCTCACATGGGACAAAGATCAGTTGGCGACGGTTGAGTCTCAGCTGAGCGTAAAGTCAGATTATATATTCGACACAGTTGGCGTGTATGGGGTCGCTGAATCGGCGGCATTGTATTCGGCACAAAAGACGACGTCTGCGCCAGCGGAGTTGGTTTTATCGAAACAAAAGACAAAGAAAGCCACGTGCGCGATTGCACGGAGCTTTACTAAGACAGCGTCAGATAAGTAATAGTGCTTAGGTCGTATTGGAAAAATAGTTCATTTGAATTAAGAGCAGGAAACAAAATTAGCATGAGTCAGTTATTTGTAGTGGGCACCGGTCCTGGTGATAGATCTCTTGTGGCGCCGAAAGCGCTTAGCGCCATTGGAGCCAGTTCAGATTTGGTCGCGTACGGTTTGTATCTCGACTTGTTAGGTGATGTGTGTGATGGAAAAACACATCACGAGTTACCTTTGGGGGAAGAGATCGGGCGAGCTAAACTCGCCTTAGATCTCGCGGCTAGCGGTAAAACAACCGCCTTGGTTTCGAGTGGCGACATCGGCATTTATGCGATGGCAACGTTGGTGTTTGAATTGTTGGATCAACAACTCTTAAAGCAAGCGCAAGGCGAGGCCTTAGATCATCCAGAATGGCTAGATGTTGAGATAGACGTTGTCCCTGGAATCTCTGCCATGCAAGCGGGCGCAAGCCGTGTCGGCGCCATGCTCGGTCATGATTTTTGTACCGTATCGTTATCTGATTTGCTAACGCCTTGGGAGACGATCGAAAAGCGTATTCATAGCGCTGGCCAAGGTGACTTTGTTATCTCGTTCTATAACCCCGTATCTAAAAAGCGTGATTGGCAGTTGAACCATGCGCGAGACGTTTTGCTCCAGTACCGACCGGCTTCGACGCCCGTTTTGTTGGGGCGCCAATTAACCCGTGAAGACGAGTCCATCACCATTACCACCCTAGATAAGTTAGATGCCAAAGACGTTGATATGTTCACGCTTGTGAGCGTTGGAAACAGCGAATCTCGACATATCGTCAATGGCAAAAAAGAATGGGTTTACACGCCAAGAGGCTATAAGAAAAAACTATGACAGTCTATTTTATTGGAGCCGGTCCGGGTGACCCAGAGCTCATGACCCTAAAAGGCCAGCGTATACTTGAGCGTTGTCCTGTTGTTTTGTACGCCGGTTCATTGATACCCAGAGAGGTCTTGGATTCAGTTGAAGATAAAGCAGAGTTGATTGTCGATACCGCCTCTATCGACTTAGAAGAAATTAGCCAGCACATTGAGAAAGCCCACCAAGAAGGTAAAGACGTTGCGCGGCTTCAATGTGGTGACCCTTCACTTTATGGTGCGATTGGTGAGCAAATTAGACGGCTAGAGCAAGCTGGTATTGATTATGAAATCATACCGGGTGTCAGTGCTGTTGCTGCGTCTGCCGCGTATTTAGGTAAAGAGTTGACCTTGTCTGGCGTTTCTCAAACGCTAATTATGACGCGCTATGAAGGCAAAACTCCGTTTCCTGAGCGAGAGCGGCTTCCGCAGCTGGCACAAAGCGGCGCGACCCTCGCGATCCATCTTGGCGTCACCCGCATCCATAAAATTGTTGGAGAGCTGATTCCGCATTATGGCGAAGACTGCCCTGCAGCTGTGTGTTACAGAACCAGTTGGCCCGATGAAGACAAAGTCACAGGAACATTAAAAGATATCGTCGAAAAAGTACGCGAAAAGAAATTTACTCGAACATCTTTGATCCTGGTCGGTCATGTGTTGGATACCGACGATTTTGCCGATTCTTATCTATATGCCAAAGACAAAGCGCATGTCTATCGGCCCAAGGTTAAACCAGATGTACCGAGACAAGTGAAGCGCTAGCAGCAGAAAACAACACACGTTGTCGGTGAGTTTGATTAAGCACAAAGACAACCAAGATAGAACAACAACGAGAGTACAGCGAGATAAATGATGCAATTAAATAAAATACCTACCACCGTCGTTACTGGCTTTTTAGGAAGTGGTAAAACCACCTTACTATCAAATGTCATTCAGCAAGCTGAAGGCAAACGAATCGCCGTTATTGTCAATGAATTTGGTGAACTTGATATTGATGCGGACCTGCTACGTAGCTGTCCTTTGTCTTGTGAAGAAGATGGTGCTGAAAGTGGTGTTGTTGACTCCGACTCTAGCGCTAACAATGGTATTTACGAACTCGCCAATGGTTGCATTTGCTGTACGGTGGAAGAAGAGTTTCTGCCTGTTATGCAGCAGCTTGTAGAGCGTCGTGATGATATCGATCACATTCTGATTGAGACCAGTGGCTTAGCACTACCCAAGCCCTTAGTGCAGGCATTCAATTGGCCTGGCATTAAAGAATATTGCACCGTCGATGCCGTGGTAACGGTTGTCGATGGTCCAGCGGTGGCATCAGGGCGATTTGCGCACGATGAAGGTAAGGTTCAGGCACAGCGTTTGGCCGATGAAAGTCTTGATCACGACCCTAGCTTGCAAGAACTGTTAGACGATCAATTGAGTGCTGCAGACTTGGTTGTGGTTAGCAAAAATGATTTGCTAGACGCGCCACAACGTCAATTGGTTGAAACGATTGTCGGCAAGCGCGTACCAAGCGAAGTCAAAACGACCTATATCAGTAACGGTGAAGCAGAGCTCAATGCCATCATCGGCATTGATGCTGCGGCTGAAGAGCGTATCGAGCAAATACATAATCACCATGATCATCACCATGCGCACGGCGAACATCACGAGCATGCACATGACCATTTCGATTCGTTTGTGATTCAGATCGGTGAAGTCGATAGCGATAAAATTCAAGCAGCGATACAAAACGTTGTTAGTGACTTCAATATCTTCAGAGTAAAAGGTTTTGCAGCTTTGCCAGGTAAGCCAATGAGACAAGTATTGCAGGCTGTGGGTAAGCGTCTAGACAGTTATTTTGACCGCCCATGGCAAGCAGGCGAGCCAAGAAAAACATCGCTCGTTTTTATCGGAAAAGGCATCGAGAAAGCGGTCATCCAAAGCGTATTAGAAAACGCCCTGGTTTAGGTGGACGGGTTTAGGCAAACAGGTTTAAACGCACCCATTAGACAAGCGATATTGAAAGGCAGAATTTGGTGATTTTTTTATGCATTTGCTAGCAGCTAAACCGGGTGGTTTTGTCGATGATGAAGGTATTATCGATCTCGATCAAAGCCCCGCAGAGGTAGTTATACTGACATCGGCAGACAGTAGTTTGTCTGCACTGTCGTATGCGCTACAAAATATGCACGAAGATCACCAACACGATGTGAACTTTCCGCAAGTGCGTTTGGCGAACTGGATGCAATTGTTAAAGCCTGCTGCGTATGACTTGTATGAGCATAAGGTCTTGGAGTCGGCCCAAGTCGTTGTCGTATCCTTATTGGGTGGCGCGAGTTATTGGGCCTATGGTTTGGAGCGCTTGGTTGACTGGCAGAACGCACAAACACCGGACGCTCCTAGAACCTTAATTGTGGTTCCTGGGGATGATAATCCTGATCCGGACTTATCTGATGCTAGTTCGGTAGTGCCTCAGGATGCGCACCGTGTTTGGCGTTACTTGCGTGAAGGCGGCGTCGAGAATGCCCGACATCTTTATCACTTTATTATTGCGCGTTATGTCAGATTATTAGCTGATCTAACGTTGTCATGGCAAGAGCCGAGGCCCTTACCCAAATGTATGATTTACGAGCCGGGTGTAGAGCAGGGGACCTTATTAGCTTGGCAAGACAAGGTAAGCAATAAGGCTGGCCAAGATAATCCAACCGTAATGCTGTTGTTTTATCGAAGTCATTTGCAAAGCGCTAATACCACGATGTTCGATGCGCTAATTAGTGTCTTGGAACAGCATCAGCTTTCTGTGTTACCCGTTGCGATTAGTTCGCTAAAAGACCCGTCATCACTCTCCTTGGTTAACGCATTAATCGACCAGGCAAATGTACAGTTGGTACTGAATGCGACTGGGTTTGCAACCAATACCGTGGCGAGCCCCGATCTTAGTTCTGAGCCAAGTACTTTCCAATCGCCCTTTGAGAAAGACCTTGTTGTTTTGCAGTTGGTATTGTCAGGTAGTACAGAAGAAGACTGGTTAGCGCATAGCCAAGGCTTGAGAAGCCGAGATTTAGCGATGCAAGTCGTGCTTCCTGAAATGGATGGTAGGATTGCAACCCGTGCACTTAGTTTTAAGAGCGAGAGTTTCTACGACGAGCATGCCCAGTCGAGTATCGTTCAATATGAATTAAATGCTGAACGGGCACATTTCGTAGCGGAATTAGCATGGCGATATTGCCGACTTGCGGTGAAGCCAAATTCAGAAAAACGCATCGGGATGATACTCGCGAATTATCCGACGAAGGATGGCCGGATAGGGAATGGCGTTGGGTTAGACACACCCAATTCAGCCTGCCAAATTCTGAGTGCCTTGGCCGATGCTGGTTACCCCGTTAGCGATATTCCCGAATCGGGAAATGCATTGATCGAAGCATTGCTAACTTCTGTCA
>NZ_LWGE01001413.1:0-1025 GCF_001635315.1 Oleiphilus sp. HI0123 | reverse complement strand
CCTCACGTTTTGCTACGCGTTCCATTCTAGCAACCTTATTGATCGATGAATGCTAATGGAACGAAAGCAACAAGAATGAGTGTTGTACCCATAACCATAAGCGGAAGAAGTAAACGCTCGTGGCGATAATAAAAGGAATCGCCCTCTTTTAAAGCGAGACTGACTTCCTCATCACCCACAACCTGACGGGTAAGTAGGTGATTTAACGAAACCGGCGGACTCAAATAACCAAGTTCGAAAGCCATCAAGCAGGTCATCCAGAAGTGAATCGGATTGATTCCGGCAGCATAAGCAACCGGAGCAATCGTACCTGTAACCAGGATAAGCGCACCAAAGGGGTCCATTACCATGCCGATCATCACCAAAAACAGAACGAGAAACGCCATCGTGCCGTAGGTAGAGCCGAAGAATTCGGGTATCTCTAGTACGCCGCCGCCCCGTTCTATAATGCCGCCAACTGTAAACGAGCAAGCCATTAACATCAGTAAGGCGCCAATTTGTATGGATGAGTTATCTACAGAACTGGAAAAGGCTGAAGATATCGTCGGACTCGCCTTAGCACTTTCATTTCGCTGATGGAAATCCCTACTAAATTTACGTTCAAACACTAAAACTGCCATAACGATAATTGGCAGCATGACAGGTGCCGTAAATTCGTCAAGTTGAGCATCTAGCAATATGTCGTAAAGAAAGAGCGCAGCGACCAGAATCCCAACATAAGGAAGAAGTGGCATCAAATTTCTAAGAGAAGGTAACAATGCTTCACTTGCCGGTACAATTTTCATAGGGTCCTTTCGTGTAATCATTGCAAATACCGCAAACACGAGCATACTCAGAAGAAAAACCCTGAAGCCCCAATGAAACAGCTCGTCTGTCACAACTTCTTTATTAAGTATTGCAATACCAACTACAAGCAAACAAGGCCTTAGCACAACACCTGAACCCGTCATTGCTGTCACGGCAAGCGACAACTGACGACGAGTCCCTACTCGCCTCATCTCTTGATAAACAACCGCGCCCATCGC
>NZ_LWGE01001412.1:0-1331 GCF_001635315.1 Oleiphilus sp. HI0123 | reverse complement strand
CATGAGGACTGCATTAAGGATATTCAACGCATCGACGGCATGTGGCAAGATGCGCTCAACCGCCATGATGGCGATTGGTTGTTTGGAGAGTTCTCCATTGCCGACTGCATGTTTGCTCCGGTTGCTTCCCGTTTTGCGACTTATCAAATTGAAGTATCGGATACCAGCAGAGCTTATATCGACCGCTTGCTTACCCTACCTTCAATGAAGCATTGGTACGAAGCAGCCCTAAAAGAAAAAGAAGTGATCGGAGAAGATGAAGCCGGCACCGACGTAGACTAGCACCAGCTCGCTTCATAGCCCGGTTTCGACAAGACCTCTTTAATATTGGCTCGTAATATTCGGTAACCAACGTTTCCAAAGAGTTCTTGTCGACCATTATTCATAATCCATGAAGGACTGCCTTTAATATTCAGTTCTGCTGCTTTCTGATAGTCGCTCATCAATAGTGCTGCCGCATCACCTTCATCAATCAAGGTTTTTAATGCATCGCTATCCATACCACTTTGCTTAGCCAGCAAGAGCACATTATCAAGCAAGCCCACATCCAGATTATCGACAAAAAAACTTTTTTGCACTAACAGCATTAAATCAGCAGAGCGCTGAGGGCTATACGCTAGCTCACAAGCCTTGAGGACTAAGTGCGCATTCAAAGAGGATTTTGGCCGCACAGTCTTCCAGATTTCCGGGTTAACCGGCGCATTATCATAAGGAGCCGCAGCATCTTGCACATGACGACCGAAGCCTTCGTAGCCACCGCGCTCCCCCCATTGTTTTGCCATTCGCGTTTTCGTATCGCCGAAGAGGTTAATATAGTGTCGGCGCAGCAAAACCTGCTCCCCCCACTCTTCTTTCATTTCCTCAATTCGTCTTTGGGCAATCCACGCCCAGATACACAGAACATCACTAAAGTAATCGATTACCAAGGGCTCGTTATTGTTCACTTAACCTTCCTCTTTTAGCTCACATCATCAATTAAACCTTAACTATATTAGACAATACTAATATAGTTTTAGGAATATACCTAGTGATTGACGTAAAAGAGATGTACACTCTGCGAAAATTACTCCCTCAAATCTGTCTGAACAGGTACGTATACTTTGGCAAAAATCGGTCGCAATAATTTATTAGAAGTTATCAAATTCGAGCCTCAGGGCGCCTACCTACAAGGCGGCTGGCTTGGTGAAATACTTCTGCCAAAACGCTATGTGCCTGAAGATTGTGAAGTTGGTGATCCGCTTAATGTTTTCGTCTACCTTGACTCCAAAGATCGCTTTATCGCCACGACCCAAACACCACGGGCGCAAGTGGGCGAAGTCGCGTTTTTAGAA
>NZ_LWGE01001411.1:0-16048 GCF_001635315.1 Oleiphilus sp. HI0123 | reverse complement strand
AGCCCAACTAACTTTCACCATCGCGAGTTATCTGACTGGACGCATAATCACCAGGTATTTTTGCAAACCTTGGATTGGGTGGAGCTGGAAGTAACAGAACGTTTGATGTTGGACGACGACCCTGTTGTGATGAAGGGTATTAAGCAGCTACTTAAGTCAGGGCTTAAATTCAGTATTGATGACTTTGGTACAGGTTATTCGTCTCTTGGTTATATCAAAAAATTCAGCCATATCCTGTCAAAGATTAAAATTGACCGTATGTTTGTCAATGAGTTAATTAACAACAGCTCTGATCAAGCACTGGTCAAGAGTATCATTACCTTAGCTGATAGCTTATCTATCGAGGTCTTGGCTGAAGGTATCGAGTCTAAGAAGCAGGAAGAGTCATTAATCGGGCTTGGTTGTGATTATGCTCAAGGCTTTTTCTATTCTAAGCCAATCCCAGCACCCGAAATCCCGGCCTTCATTCGAAAGTGGCAACAGACACCGCATATTGTCAGCTCAAGCTCTTAGAAAGAAAAAAGCTTCGGGTACCTAAACAGGTTTTTGTCATCAATTAGCTTGATATGACATACTCTCGTTTTTCTTGGCGAAGCAAAATTGATCTTAAGGCAGGTGGCGCGATGAAAGGGGTTTTCCTTGATGTAGCAAGTATGGGAGATGGTCTGGACCTGAGTGATATCGAGTCTTCATTTAGCCAATATCAATCTTATGATACGACGGAATCAGCGAATGTCTGTGAACGAATAAAAGGCTTTGAGGTGGTCGTTGTCAATAAAGTGCTATTGGGGAAGAAAGAAATAACAAGTAACCCCAGCCTAAAGCTGATAGCCGTTACGGCGACAGGGACGAACAATATTGACTTGCAAGCGGCTAAAGAGGCCGGTGTTAGGGTCTGTAATGTCACACAGTATGGGCGCCCGGCTATTGTTCAGCATACCTTTTCTTTGTTGCTGGCACTAACAAACCGTTTATTGGATTACGCTAAAGATGTTCAAGATGGACGCTGGTGTACAAGTCCGATTTTTTGTTTGATGGACTACCCTATTGTTGAACTGGAAGGCAAGACGCTTGGCCTGCTCGGTTATGGTGACCTTGGACAGGGTGTTGCAAAAATGGCCGAAGGCTTTGGCATGAAGGTTATACTGGCAGCTCGTTCCGGTCAAAGCTTGGAAAGTGTTGATGGCTATCCTCGCTTGGCTTTGGAAGAGCTATTGCCGCAAGTTGATGTCTTATCTATTCATTGCCTGCTGAGTGATGAAACTACAAATCTAATCGATGCCAATGCCCTGTCTAAAATGAAGCCTTCGGCCTATTTATTAAATCTTGCTCGAGGTGGCATTGTGGATGAAAACGCTTTGGCCGAGGCATTGAAAGAACGCCGCTTGGCCGGCGCAGCAACAGATGTCTTATCCGTTGAACCGCCTAAGGGTGGAAATGTACTACTGGATAGAGAAATTCCAAACTTAATTGTTACCCCTCATTGTGCTTGGGCGAGTAAAGAGGCGCGTCAGCGCTTGTTGGACAAAGCTGCCGCAAATATTAGAAGATTTGCCGAGGGAGAACCCCAGGCTTACATTGTTTAGTTAATTTGAATCAAGAGGGCGCGACTTTAACGATGAGCACAGTATGGCTACAAAAAGAACTTGAGCTTCAAGCCCGCTCCCGCGGTTTTCATCTGATCACTCGGGAAATTGAGCAAGCCTTACCTGAGCTCAATACGATTTCAATAGGTCTAGCGAACCTGTTTATTCAACATACCTCAGCATCACTCACATTAAATGAAAATGCAGACCCGGATGTCCGCAGTGATATGGAAAAGCACTTTAATAAGTTTGTGCCGGAAAATGCACCCTATTATGATCATATACTCGAGGGTTCTGACGATATGCCCGCTCATATCAAAGCCTCGCTGCTAGGCTGCTCTTTAACTATTCCGATTAACTCGGGAAGGTTCTCGATGGGTGCGTGGCAAGGGATTTATCTTGGGGAGCATAGAAATCAAGCTGGTTCACGTAAGTTAGTAGTCACTATGCAGGGTCAGACTTAACTATGGTTAAAAAATAGACTACTTATTCTGTCCAACTTCAGCTAACATGTGTACACTTAAATTTGAGGCGCAAGTTGTGATTATGAGCAAAGTGGTGGACAAAACGGGCGATCAGCCAGTTGATAATAAGCGGGTGGAAACCCTGGAACATAGTTTAGACGAGTTGCTAAATACCTTAACTCACGGGCTAGGTGTGCTATTAAGCATTGCGGGTTTATTTGTCTTGTTAATCGCTGCAATTCCAATGGATGATGTATGGAGAGTCGCCAGTTTTAGTATATTTGGCTTGAGTCTAACGGCTTTATACTTAGCTTCGACGCTTTATCATGCCGAGCGATGCCCGGTTAAAAAAGATAAGCTGAAGATGTTCGATCACTGTGCTATTTACCTCCTGATTGCAGGTTCTTATACACCCTACCTCATGGTGAGTATGAGAGAAGTCGGTGGTTGGGGCTTATTAGCCCTTGTTTGGGGCATTGCATTTTTCGGTATCTTCTTGAAAATACGTTTCAAGCATCGGTTTTCACTTTTGCGCGTCGCGAGCTATCTGCTTATGGGTTGGTTGGTGATTCTAAGTGCTGAGGATTTGCTCGCATCAGTACCGGAAGGAGGAGTGTTTTTACTCGCTTTGGGCGGAATAATCTATACTCTTGGTGTTGTCTTCTATTTGGTCGAACGAATTCCCTATAACCATGCAATCTGGCATCTGTTTGTACTGGGGGGCAGTATTTGTCATTTCTTCAGTGTTTATTACTACGTTTTGCCACCTCAGGTCGCTGTATAATTAAACTTCGGGCTGGTCAGAGATAACTTTTATTAGACTGTCGTCACGGTTTTGTTGCTGCCATTGATCAAAGTAGATTAAGTCCTCCAATGGCAGACGTTCTCGCCACCCCTTGCTTTCGAGTTCGGGCTTCACTTTAAATTCAGAGACATAGCCCATACATAGGTAGGCGACAGGTACGACATGTTCGGGAATGCCTAAAATTGCTTTTACTCTGTCCTGATCAAAGATACTAACCCAGCCAATACCTACATTCTCAGCGCGTGCTGCCAGCCATAAGTTCTGAACGGCACAGACGGTGCTGTTTAAGTCCATGCTTTTTATATGTGTGCGGCCTAGCACAACAGGGCCGCCGCGTTGACGGTCACAGGTGACGACAAGGTTAAGCGGTGAGTCTAAAATTCCTTCGAGCTTCAGAGACTGATACAGGGGCTTCTTGTTGTCCGGAAACATTTCCATTGCTTCGTTATTGGCATCAGTAAAAGCCTCTTGTACTTGTTGTCGAACTGTTTTTGAGCGAACTAACATAAAGTTCCAGGGCTGCATAAAGCCAACCGAGGGCGCATGATGTGCGGCTTTCAATATGCGGGCCAAGACCTCATCCGGAATCGGGTCGGGCTTGAATTCTCCTCTGACATCACGTCGATTAAAAATGGTTTTATAGAGCGCTTCGCGTTCATCGTGCGTAAAGTTTACAGTCTGGTCTTCGGCGGACATTGAAAAAATACTCTATTTGTTACGCTCAGAAATTGACCTTCGAGGCCTGGTTTTTATAAACGAATCAAAGGCATTTTTGCTGGCAACTTGGGCAACACACTGCCGGATTCGTTCAATGCTCGTTTTATCCAAATGATCAACAAGGCCGACTCGTAGCATGGCAAAATCGTTGTTCACAGATATAAGGCGCAAGAGAATACCTGCTTTTGCGAAGAACTCATAGAGTTCGCTGAGATAAGATGGGCTACCTTGGAAGCTAATAAACAGGCCTCTATCAGCTAATAGTTTGAGCGCTTTGTTGTGAACCAAGGGCGCAAATAAGCTTTGGATTTCTTGGGCGCTCTTTTGGATGCGCTTTCGGCTGGCATGTTGCCAGTATCGATCGGGCAGGGCCTTGCTTAATATGTGCATAGCTGGGCCGTTGAGTGGCCAAGGGTTGCTCGGAAACTGTATGCGAGAGAGACTTTTAGGTGAGCCAAATATGAAGCCGGCCCGAATACCGCCTAAGCCGAAGAATTTGCCGCAAGATCTCAGTACTAAAATGTTATCGGGCAGGGGTGGGCGTGAGAGTAGGCTGGCTTTAGGTGTTAGATCGATAAATGCTTCGTCCACGATCAGCATTGCGTCAGTTCCGAGCATGGCAGCCCAGGAGAACAGGCTCTCTAGAGGAATCATGAGCCCGCTTGGATTATTCGGGTTGATAATAAGTAAATGCTGTTGTGAGTTAGCTTCAATCAGCCGCTCAATCATGGCGTCAGCTTTGGATAAGATGCAGGCATCGTAAAAACTAATCTCAGCGCCTTTGTTTGTCCACGCACACTGATGCTCTTGGTAACCCAGGGACGGCAAGATCACAGGAAGATCTGCTAATAGCAAAGGCAGTTGTTGAATAATCTCTTGAGTACCAGCAAGTGAGCGGTAGGCATGCGGGCCATAATAGCCTTCGACTGTTTTCCTGAATTCCGGGCTAGGGTAAGGCAATCTAGAGAATACGGTTGCCGGAATGTCATCGCAAGGATAAGTGATCGGGTTAAGGCCGGTTGACAGATCCACCCAATCTGATTCGGGAATGTTATAGCGAATCGAGGCGCTGACTAAGTCGCCACCATGGACAATATGTGTTTGTTGCGTTGTCATCCTGGGGCCTAATAGAAACGAATCAGAAAGAAGTAGCCTTCAAGAAAAATAAGTGCAGCACACCAAAGAATTAGACTGCGTTTAATCAGCTTGAGCGCTTCTTGAATGCTTTGCGCACAAGCCGCTTGACCATGTTTAGGGCCAAGCGTAGATCGCTGTTCAAGTGTTTCGTCATAGCAGGCGCTACCGCCTAGTTTTAATTCAAGTGCACCAGCTCCAGCAGCCATGACTGGGCCTGCATTGGGGCTCTTCCATAATTTACCTTGTGTTTTCCAGCATTGAAAAGCGCTGCGTGTTTGCCCGCATAGCGCATAACTAAGTGCAGTCAGTCGAGCCGGAAGGTAGTTCATTACATCATCAAGGCGAGCAGCAGCCCACCCGAAGTCCTTGTAGCGAGTGTTCTTATAGCCCCACATAGCATCGAGAGTATTCACCAGGCGGAAAAGAACAACGCCCGGTATGCCGCCAACAATAAACCAGAAAATAGTGCTAAAGATTGCGTCAGCACCATTTTCGAGTACAGACTCTGTACTGGCGCTTGCGACGTCTTCGGGCGTTAAATGCTTGGTGTCACGACTAACAATTCGAGCGACTTTCTTCCGAGCTTCACCTAGATGCCTTTTGGTTAAAGGTTCAATAATCGCTTCAGCATGTTCTTTGAGGCTTTGCCAACCTAGCGCTGTATATAAGACGAACGAGGCAAAGGCGACGTGAGCGATCGGTTCGCTGAGTGTAAGTAACTCCAAATAGAAAGCGAGTAGAACGGTAGGCACTAATAGGAATGTCAGTGCAATGATGCCTTTAAGCCGTTTGCCGGACCCGCTATTTAACTTGTGCTCAAGGTCGGTGGCGAGATTGCCAAAGCCAACGAGAGGATGAAAGTGCTTGGCTTCGCCAAAGACCTTATCGAGGAACAAGGCCAATAAGAGGCAAATTGAAAAGTACATGTGTTATTTCCTTGTTATATTTATTGGCAGGCAACGAGAACTAGCAGGGTGATGCATTCGAGTATCTCGATCATGGCGCCGGCTGTATCACCTGTGCACCCTTTAAGCCGCTTCATCATGCGAGAGCGCAAGTAGTAGAAACTTAAGCAGCTTACGAATAGCAGGGGGATGATGACTGCCCAGCCTAGAAAGTAGCAGGAAGCGAGCATGAGGATGATAGAACCAAGCCAAACTTGGTGATCTTGCTTGTGCTCGGCAATTGCACTTCCTAAACCGCTTTTTCGTGCATAGGGTGTGGTAACAAATAGCAGGCTGGCGCTGATGCGAGCAAATACCAGGGGCCAGATAAGCAGCCAAATATCCTGATTGATGATTAGCTCAATAGTTAAGAGCTTCAAAAGCATTAATAAAACAGTCGCTGCAATAGCAATTGGGCCAGATGTTGGATCTTTCAGAAGTCGCAGAGTTCTTTCTTTTGAGCCAAGCCCACCCATCCAGGCATCAGCACTGTCGGCAAAACCGTCGAGATGTAGAGCGCCGGTAAGCACTACCCATAGCGTTAAGATTAGAGCCGCACTTAGAAGTGTTGGAAAAACAAAGCTCAAAAGTAATGATGCTGAGCACAAGATTATACCCAGCAATAGACCAACAAGTGGATACCAGCTGAGTGATGCGCCTATCTCTTTCTCAGTCGGAGCAGATTGCTGGCCAACAGGGATTGCACTCAAGAATTGAAGGGCAATGATCGCCGCTTTAATTTGATTAGCAGCGGGTGTTTCTCGTTGGCTCACAAAAAATGCTCCGTGTGTAGCAGGCGATTATGGCAGCTCAAATTACTGACTGACGCCAGCCTGATCAAAGGTTGCCATTTGGGCATGAAGCAGACAGGCAGACTGTAAGAGGGGCGCAGCGACGGCGGCACCACTAGCTTCGCCCAGCCGCATACCTAGACTCAGCAAGGGTTCGGCTTCAAGTGTTTGCAATAGGTGTTTATGACCGGCTTCTTCTGAACAGTGAGAGAAAAACAACCAGGGACGAATAGAGGGGTTAATTCGCGTTGCTACTAAGGCTGCTGCCGAGCTGATAAAACCGTCTACCAAAACGCTAATACCCAGTTGAGCGCAGCGAATATAGGCGCCAACCAGTCCGGCAATTTCAAAGCCGCCAAGCTTGGCCAATAGTTCGCTTGCTGTCGTATCACTGGTTTTGTGAAGGTCTAAGCCTTGTTGTACAGCCTTGAGCTTTCGCTGGATACCTTCGTCATCAATACCCGTTCCTCTTCCGATGAGCTGCTCCACAGGTAAGTCAGTCAAGCCTGCTGTTAAAGCGGAAGCGCTGGTGGTATTACCTATGCCCATCTCACCACCAATAAACAGCTCGATACCCAACTCTTTTGCTTGTGATGCTGATTGAGCCCCGGCTTCTAGTGCTTGGCTTAGTTGTTCCTCGCTCATCGCGCTTTGCTGGCAGAAGTTCGCGGTGCCGGCAGTAATACGCTGGTCAGTCACGCTATCTAAGGGAGCGAGTTCATTGACTGTGCCTAGGTTAATTACGCCGAAATCAGCATTCAATTGGCGAGCTAATACGGTAATCGCGGCACCGCCAGCGGCAAAGTTTTTTACCATCTCACCTGTCACGATTTGAGGGAAGGCCGAAACACCTTCATCAACAACACCGTGGTCTGCAGCAAAAATACGGATCATGATCTTGTCTATAGTGGGTACTTCCTTGCCTTGTAAGCCAGCAAATTTGATTGCTAGCGATTCCAGCTGGCCTAATGAACCGGGTGGCTTGGTTAGTTGCCCCTGACGAGTACTTGCCGCTGTTTGGGCTTCCAGATTAATTGCTTGAGCAGCGTCATTAAGCCATTGCATAGGAGGTATCCTGATATAAAATTAAGTGTCTATTGTCTTAGTTGCTGTTTCTTGGTGATTAGCCCCGGCTAACAACAATATTCGGGAAGGCTCGTTTTGGGTCGAGTGCTTTCTGCGAAATTGCTGCCGAAACCTTGCGCGCTATATCTCTATATAAGTGAGACACTTCGCTATCAGGCTCTGCCACAACGGTTGGTTGGCCTGCATCGGTTTGTTCACGAATGGTTTTGTGTAAAGGCATCTCCCCAAGTACTTCGGTCTGATAAGCCTGTGCGATACGTGCACCGCCACCTTCACCAAACAAGGGTTCATGGTGGCCGCATTCGCTACAAATATGAGTGCTCATATTCTCGATTACACCTAGTACGTCAATGTCTACTTTACGGAACATCTCGATGCCTTTTTTGCAGTCAAGCAAGGCAATATCTTGAGGTGTGGTGACAATAACGGAGCCGGTTACAGGGATTTTCTGCGCCAAGGTGAGTTGGATGTCACCCGTGCCTGGTGGCATATCGATAATCAGGTAGTCCAGGTTATTCCATAGGCTTTGCGTGGCTAGTTGCATCAAAGCACCGCTAACTTTGGGGCCGCGCCAAACCATGGGGGTGTTATTATCTACAAGAAAGGCCATCGACATTGCCTGTATGCCATGAGCCTCGATAGGCACAAAGAACTTTTCTTCTTCAGTTTCAGGGCGTTGGCCTTCTGGAATGCCCAGCATCATACCTACGCTTGGGCCGTAAATATCAGCATCAAGAATACCAACAGTTGCGCCCTCTTGAGCGAGTGCCAGTGCCAGGTTAACTGAACTGGTGCTTTTACCAACACCACCTTTGCCAGACGCTACCACAATGACGTTTTTGACGCGTTCGAAAGCAGGAACCTGGCCTTGCGCTTTATGCGCCTTTATTTTGAAAGAGACAGATATATCGACACTTTCGACGCCATCAACAAACTCCAGGTTGCTCGTAAGTATCTGCTGCATTGCGCCTAAAGTACCTTTGCAGGCGTAAGGCATTTCAATATCGAGCTTTACTTGCTTATTGTCGTAAGTAAGGGACTTGATGGCCTCCAAGGAAAACAAATCTTTGTTTAGATAAGGGTCATTAAAGCCTTTAATCGCATCTTCTAGCTCGCGCTGATTAACTGATGACATGTTGCTACCATTGCTAAGGTTCTTGAAAGAAAGGCGCATTATAAAGAATAAATAGCACGAAAGGGCAGGGCTAATTTCTGTCTCTTGAGGATATAATCTTAAGCGTCCTGGTTTGGAAACAAACTTTACCACGATATCAGGATGAAAAATGTCCAATAGATAGGTATGATAGCGCGGTTTTTACTCCCGAATTGTTTTGATTGTCCAGTGAGTTCTTATTTCCAACTTACGTGGGCAATTGTTTATCTACAAGAGAAGAGAATTCAGTGCGAAAAATTCTGGTAACCAGTGCCCTTCCTTACGCTAACGGCCCGATTCACCTGGGTCATTTGTTGGAATATATTCAGACCGATATCTGGACTCGTTTCCAGAAATCACGTGGTGAGCAATGTACCTATGTTTGTGCAGATGATGCACACGGTACAGCCATTATGCTGCGTGCCGAGAAGGAAGGCATCACGCCAGAGCAGCTGATAGATAAAACAAAAGCGGAGCATCAGCAGGACTTTGCTGATTTCCAGATTCATTTTGATAACTATCACTCCACCCACTCCGAAGAAAATAAAGCTCTTTCTTCTTCTATCTACGAGGCGTGTGCCGCTAACGGCAAGATTGCCACGCGTAGCATTACCCAGGCTTTTGACCCTGAGAAGAATCTATTTCTCGCTGATCGCTACGTAAAAGGTACTTGCCCTAAATGTAAGGCAGAAGATCAGTACGGTGATAACTGCGAAGTCTGTGCAGCGACCTATATGCCGATGGAGCTGATTGACCCTAAGTCAGTAATCTCCGGTGCGACACCGATTGAAAAAGAATCTGAACACTTCTTTTTCAAATTACCTGATTTTTCCGACTTCCTTAAAGAGTGGACGCGTAGTGGTGCCTTACAGCCACAAATTGCTAACAAGCTAGCGGAGTGGTTGGATTCAGGTCTGCAAGAATGGGATATCAGCCGCGATGCGCCTTACTTCGGTTTCGAGATTCCAAATCAGCCAGGTAAATTCTTCTACGTATGGCTGGATGCGCCGATCGGTTATATGGCGAGTTTCAAAAATTTGTGTGATAAGACAGAGGGTTTGGACTTCGACGAATATTGGAAGGCAGGTTCAGATACCGAGCTTTATCATTTTATCGGTAAAGATATCGTTAATTTCCATGCTTTATTTTGGCCAGCAATGCTGAGCTGCGCGGGTTATCGTACACCGAATGCGGTGCATGCTCATGGCTTCGTTACCGTAAATGGTAAGAAGATGTCCAAGTCACGAGGCACATTTATTAAAGCGCGTACTTATTTAGAGCACCTAAACCCTGAATACCTGCGTTATTACTTTGCGGCCAAATTGACTAATGCGGTCGATGATCTGGACTTGAATCTGGAAGATTTTGCGCAACGTGTTAATTCTGACTTGGTCGGTAAGGTTGTGAATATTGCCAGCCGTTGTGCCGGTTTTATTACTAAGCGTTTTGATGGCAAGTTAGCAGCGAGTTGTGAAGAAACCGAGCTGCTTCAGAAGTTTATCTATGCAGGTGACGAGATTGCAGCTTTCTACGAAGGTCGAGAGTTTGGTAAGGCGATTCGTAAGATTATGGAGCTTGCTGACCTGGCAAATCAGTATATCGATGAAAAGGCACCTTGGGTGATTGCCAAGGAAGAAGGCAAAGAAGCTGAGCTACAGCAAATTTGCTCCAATGGTATCAATATGTTCCGCCAGCTGATGACCTATTTAGCGCCAGTGCTACCGGGTATGACTGAAAAGGCGCAAGGCTTCTTAAACATTGAATTGAACTGGGATGCGCGTACCGAGCTATTGTTAGATCATCAAATCAACAAGTTTAAGCCGATGATGACGCGTGTCGAAATGGATAAGGTCAATAAGATGGTTGAAGCTTCTAAAGAAGCTGCGGCGGCAGAAATGCAGCTAGGAAAGAAAGAAGAGAAGCCAGTTGAAGAAAGTGATTTGCCTGGTGGTGAGGCAATTGCGCCAGAAATTGAGTTTGATGATTTTGCCAAAGTGGATTTACGCGTTGCATTGATTAAGAACGCAGAGCATGTTGAAGGGGCTAAAAAGCTACTGAAACTTACTTTGGATTTGGGAACAGAGCAAAAGCAAGTATTCTCTGGTATCAAGTCGGCTTATCAGCCAGAAGATTTGATTGGCAAGCTAACGGTTATGGTAGCGAACCTTAAACCTCGTAAGATGAAGTTTGGTATGTCGGAAGGCATGGTATTGGCTGCAGGCCCTGGTGGCAAAGATATCTGGTTGCTTGAGCCTCATTCCGGTGCACAGCCAGGCATGAGAATCATGTAGTTGGGTTTGTGGCACTAAAAAGGATAATAACGGGTCTCAATTTTAGAGAGAAATGAATGACTGAATATTTGCTAATTCTTGTCAGTACGATTCTGGTGAATAACTTTGTACTGGTTCAGTTTCTGGGGTTATGCCCGTTTATGGGGGTATCCAACAAGCTGGAAACAGCGATGGGGATGTCCTTGGCGACAACCTTCGTCCTGACTCTGTCTTCAGTATGCAGTTATTTGGCCTTTACCTACTTATTACAGCCGCTAGGTTTGGAGTACTTGCAGACCATTACCTTTATTTTGGTGATTGCTGTGGTCGTGCAGTTTACCGAGATGGTTGTTCGTAAAACCAGCCCCTTACTCTATCGAGTACTTGGGATCTTTCTGCCGCTGATTACCACTAACTGTGCAGTATTGGGTGTGGCGCTGTTAAACATTAAAAAGCAGAACGGCTTTGTTGAGTCGATTATGTATGGCTTTGGTGCCGCGCTTGGTTTTTCCTTAGTGCTCATCCTATTTTCAGCAATGCGAGAACGTATTGCTGTGGCTGATGTGCCAACGCCTTTTAAAGGTTCAGCTATTGGTATGATCACGGCGGGGCTGATGTCTCTCGCTTTTATGGGCTTTACTGGTTTGGTGAATATCTAGATGAGTATTGTTATTACCGCCATTGTCGCGCTATTAGCGCTAGCTGTTGTTTTTGGCGCATTACTGGGTTTTGCTTCCGTCAGGTTTAAAGTTGATGGCAACCCAATCGTTGATCAGATCGACGGTTTATTACCTCAGACTCAATGTGGCCAATGTGGTCACCCAGGTTGCCGACCTTATGCTGAGGGTATTGCTGCGGGCGAAGATATCAACAAATGTCCTCCCGGTGGCGAAGCGACTATTCAGGCCCTGGCCGATTTATTAGACGTTGAACCGATGGCCTTGGATGCTGAGCACGGTGAAGAAAAAGCCAAGCAGGTCGCAGTAATTCGTGAAGATGAGTGCATAGGCTGCACTAAGTGTATCCAGGCGTGTCCTATCGATGCGATTTTAGGGGCGGCTAAGCACATGCATACAGTTATTGAATCTGAATGTACTGGGTGTGATTTGTGTGTAGAGCCTTGCCCGGTAGATTGTATCGATATGGTGCCAGTAGATAAGGGGCTATCAGCATGGCATTGGGACTTACCCAAGCCTGTACATATTATTGCTACGGATAAGTCTCAGCCTGTGGAGGTGCAGTCTGTATGAGTGCCATGACACAGAACAATACACAGATCATTGCCACGAGTGGACGTTCCTTATCAGACTTTCATGGTGGTATTCACCCGGCGGAAATGAAGTCGCTATCGAGCGAGACAGCGATTACTGAGGCGGGCATTCCGCCACTACTTGTTTTACCTTTACAGCAACATATTGGTCAAGCCTCCAAGGTCTTGGTTGAAGTGGGTCAACAAGTAAAAAAAGGCCAGTTATTGGCTGAAGCAGACGGTTATATCAGTGTCGGCTTGCATGCACCCAGCTCAGGTGTGGTAGAAAGTATTGCTGAGCAAGTTGTGGCGCACCCTTCTGGTAATTCAGATTTATGTATTACCTTGAAGACAGACGGCCAGGACCAGTGGTGTGAATTGGATGCGAGTGAGGATTACTTATCTCTGGATGCTGACACAATAAGAGCGAAAGTTCGTGCTGCAGGGATTGCCGGAATGGGCGGAGCTGGTTTCCCAAGTGATGTGAAGCTTAACCCTCCAAAAGGTGCAGACATTTCTACGCTTATTCTGAATGCGGCAGAGTGTGAACCCTACATTACCTCAGACGACAGATTGATGCGTGAGCGGGCTGATCAACTTGTTGAAGGGCTTCGATTGCTGATCAAAGTGCTTCAGCCGAAAGAGTGTTTGATTGGTATTGAGGATAATAAACCTGAAGCGATTCGTTCTCTTCAGCAAGCTTTGGCGAGTATTGAAACCGGCAACTGCACCATTGAAGTTTGTGTTGTGCCAACCAAGTACCCCTCCGGTGGTGAAAAACAGCTGATAAAAATCCTTACCGGGAAGGAAGTGCCGAGTGCTAAGATTCCTGCGGATATTGGTGTGGTTTGTCACAACGTAGGTACAGTCGTTGCAATGTATCGTGCCGTGCGCTTTGGTGAGCCGCTTATTTCACGGATTACGACCTTAACCGGGCAGCAAATAGGCAAACGTGGCAATGTCGAAGTGCTTCTGGGGACGCCGATTAGTTGGCTATTGAGTCAGTATGATTACAAACCGGCCAAGTACGAACGCCTGATAATGGGTGGTCCGATGATGGGCTTCAATCTAGTAGATACTGATGTGCCCGTCGTGAAAACCACTAACTGTATTCTGGCTCCTGATCTAAAAGAAATGCCTTTGCCTGAGCCGGCTCAAGCCTGTATTCGTTGTGGCTTGTGTGCTGAAGCCTGCCCTGCAGAGCTTTTGCCTCAGCAGCTGTATTGGTTTGCGCGCGGGCAGGAATATGAAAAGGCAGAGCATCACAATTTGTTCGATTGTATTGAGTGTGGTGCTTGTTCCTTTGTTTGCCCAAGTTCGATTCCTCTTGTTCAGTATTATCGTCATGCTAAAGGTGAAATTAAGCAGCAGCGCGCTGATCAGTTGAAGTCGGATCAGGCGCGCGAGCGTTTTGAAGCACGTCAAGAGCGTCTCGATCGTGAAGCGGCTGAAAAAGCGGCGAAGCGTAAAGCCAGAGCCGAAGCCGCTGCGAAAGCGCAAGCAGAGAAAAAGGCTCAGGCTGCTGCGGCCCCAGAGAAAGCGCCAGAGATAGATGCCAAGAAAGCGGCGGTTGCGGAAGCTTTGGCTAGAGCGGAAGCAAAGAAAGCTAAGGAAGTTGCAGAAGCAATAGAGCAAAGCCCGGAAGAGTTAAAAACTGCCTGGGATAAGGCGCAATCGAAACTGGATAAGATGCTCGATGCACTTGAATCGGCAAAAGAAAATAATCCTGAGCAAGTAGAGAAATTAACCCGAGCTGTAGAAAAGAACCAAATGCGAGTTAACCAGGCTAAGCAAGCCTGGGAAAAAGCAAACTCAGAACCTGCGATGCAAAGTGAAGAAGCGGGTGAGGCTAAGGGCATAGATCAAGCTGCTGTAGATGAGTTGCAGCTAGCATTTGAGAAAGCCGAATCTAAGTTGGCAAAAATGCAAGATGCACTTGCAAATGCTCAGCCCGAGCAGGTAGAGAAACTAACCCGTGCTGTCGACAAGAACAAAGTGCGTGTTGAGCAAGCCAAACAGGCATTCGAGGAGGCACAACAGGCATTAGCTTCGACTCAGTCAGGCTCACAAGAAAGTGAAAAGGAAGAACTGCCTGATCTGGATGCTTTGAGTCTAGCTGTGGAAAAGGCGGAATCAAAGCTAATGAAGATGGAAGACGCTTTAGCAAATGCTCAACCAGAGCAAGTCGAGAAATTAACCCGTGCCGTTGATAAAAACAAGCAGCGGGTAAAAGTCGCTCAAGATGAACTGAATAGTGCGCGCGCTAAAGTAGGCGATGTGCAGAAATCACAAGAGAATGGTAACTAAGATGGCATTGTTGACGCTCACTTCACCGCATGCGAAAGGTTCTAATCGAACTGCAAACATGATGCGCTGGGTCATCGGCTTGACTATTCCCGGCCTGATTGCACAGACGATTTTTTTCGGCTGGGGCAACTTGCACAATGTTCTTTGGTGCAGCGTGGTGGCGATTGTTTGCGAAATCTTGATTCTGAAGATTCGTAAGCGCCCTGTTATGTTTTACCTTAACGACTACAGTGCGCTTGTAACAGCAGTGTTGCTGGGGATTGCTCTGCCTCCTTTTGCGCCTTGGTGGGTATCTTTGGTAGCGACAGCATTTGCTATTGTTTTTGCCAAGCACTTATACGGAGGAATGGGGTATAACCCCTTTAATCCGGCAATGGTGGGTTATGCTTTGGTGCTGGTATCTTTTCCTGTAGCGATGACGACCAATTGGGCAACACCGCAGACTTTATTGGACTCTCCAGCAACGCTGGGAGCAACGCTTGATGCAATATGGGGTGGTACCATAGCAGATGGTTATAGTGGGGCGACGCCTTTGGATGTCTATAAGCATGAAATTGCACACTCTACTGCGGATGTCGTTCTGCAAAATCCGGTATTTGGTGCCGGATTTTCCTTGGGTTGGGAATGGGTAAATCTGATGTTCCTGGCAGGTGGCCTGGTGTTACTTGTGAAAAAGATCATACCTTGGCAGACGCCTTTGGGAGTAATCCTTGGCTTGGCCTTGCCAGCGCTTGTCTTGGGCTATGATGCAGACCAGTTCGCACCGCTTAGCCTGCATATGCTGTCTGGTGCGACCATGCTGGGAGCTTTCTTTATAGCAACGGATCCCGTTACCTCATGTACCACGACTCGTGGCCGTTTGATTTTTGGTATTGGTATCGGTTTACTGACCTATATTATTCGCGTTTATGGTGCATACCCTGATGCCTTTGCTTTCGCTGTGCTATTGATGAATTTTGCAGCACCCCTGATTGATGTTTATACGCAGCCAAGAACTTATGGCTATGAGTCGGCAAAACGCGGCGCCAAGCAGAAAGAGGAGGCTTAAGAGATGACTGATAAGCTTAATCCAACTGACGAACGAGAAGAGCTGGGCGAACCGCTTTCTGAAACGATAGACACCCTGGGCTTGTCGATACTTCGGTCTGCGTGGGGGCTGGGTTTGTTCGCAATTATTACTGCCGGTTTAATTGCCTTTACCCAACAGGGGACGAAAGAGAAAATTGCAGAGCAGGTGAAGCAAGCAAGGTCAAAGGCCTTATTGCAGATTGTGCCACTTTCTGAGTTCGATAATGAATTACTCGATGATGCCTTTACACTAGCTCCATCTGAAGCCTTGGGGACTATTGAACCAGTAGAGGCATTCATCGCTTTAAAAGATCAGCTTCCTACCCACCTAATATTGCCTGTTGTGGCGCCTGATGGATATACAGGCCCTATACGTTTGATTATGAGTATTGATATGTCGGGGGAGCTTAAGGGTGTGAGAGTGATAGAGCATAAAGAGACGCCGGGCTTAGGTGATAAAATCGACTTGAA
>NZ_LWGE01001410.1:0-5161 GCF_001635315.1 Oleiphilus sp. HI0123 | reverse complement strand
TTCCTCGATGAATTAGATCAGGCAATTAGTCCCTGGATGGCAGACTTATACCGACAATTTCCTGAGATAAAGCAAGGCAAACATTATTGGTCTTTGTCATGGGTCCCGAGCGATCTAAGGAATAAACTTACGAGCAGCATTAACGATGACTTGCAACTTCTCCCTTGGTGGAAGCGTTTGTTTATGTCAGGGACAATGGCTGTTCCTGAAGCCATTTCACTTGCGAATACTTCTGAGGAATCCTCAATTGCAACGGCATGCTATTTAGTTGCTTGCCGGGACTTGTCGTTTATCTCGGTATGGAGCCCAACCTTTGCGCTAAGCCTGTTACAGTTAATCAAAGATAAGCAGCCTCTTATCGTTGAAGTACTAAACTCCGGTCAGTGGCCTGAGACTCTTTCTGGCTTATCACATCTATCCGCACCCAAAAACCCTGACGCCGCTAAGTCGTTAGATGCTTGGGATGGTGAGTTAAGTGCTAAAATGACAAGTATGCTTTGGCCCAAACTTGGTCTCATCAGTGCTTGGGACACCTCATCATCTAAAATTTGGGCGAACAAACTACGCGACTTGTTTCCCCATTGTCGTTTTCAAGGAAAGGGCCTTTGGGCCACTGAAGGCGTCATTAGCTTCCCGTTTCAGGGGAAATACCCATTAGCACTGACTAGTCACTTTTATGAGTTTGAGGACCTGGACACCAATCAAATACATACTAGCTGGCAGCTAACGGAGGGCCAGAATGTACGTCCCATTCTAAGTAGCTCTAATGGTTTACTTCGCTACGCGATGAATGACCAGCTGAAGGTAACCGGCTTTTTAGATCAATGCCCTTGCTTTGAATTCATTGGACGCCTTAGTGGTGTTGATATGGTGGGTGAGAAACTGTCGCCAGAGCTGGCAGTTAATATTATTAATGAGTTTTCCATGCATGACGCTATTTTGCCAATAAGCTTACTCGCGCTCCCTTCTTATTCTGAAGCAAACTTACCTCGCTATGCTTTGTTATGCGAAAACCAGGCTACATATAACAGACTTAACACTTGCGAGCAGAAAAACCTACAGGTCGAACTTGATCGCGAACTAGAAGAATTTTTGCTCCAGAACTTTCACTATAAACTTGCTCGCGAACTTGGTCAGCTCGATCATGCGCACGTTTTGCTCATGGAAGATGCCATGCAGGTTTATACCTCGCATAAGATAGCGCGTGGCATGGTGGCTGGTAACGTTAAAATTGAACCTCTGGTACTTTGGCAAAACGAACTATTCTCTCCTCAATGCTCGAGCGCAAGCAATGAACAGCAAAACAGAGTCGAGGCCGTAAGCTAATGAGCCAGCGCTACGAAATTCGCCCCGCCGAAGATGGTGATTCAGCTGCACTACTACGCCTGATTGATCAAACGCCACAGGAAGGAGAAGTGCACCTGAATTTTGAGCGCGCACCTAACTTTTTTCATGCAACAAAGGTGACCACAACAGATCCGGATGTTTGGGTCATGATTGATCATAAAACAGAGACCTTGTTGGCCTCATTCAGTATTGGTAAGCGCGAAGTTTATGTCGACGGCGAAAAAAGATTAACCCGTTACGGCAATGATCTACGTATTCACCAGGATTATCGTGGCGGAAGGACACTGTTACGTTTATTCAAAAAGTATCGAGAACTGATGCAGGATGAGTGGATGCAGACTGTGATATTGGACGAGAATAAAGCCTCTATCAACTCAGTCGGAAGTGGCCGTCTAAGTTTGCCGACTTATCACCAGGCCGGACAATTTCGTACTTATATGGTAGATCTGTATAAGAAGCAGCATAAAGCCACAACACTTTTAGTGCGACGAGCTAGCAATGCCGATAAAGCTCAGATGCAGTCTTTTTTCGATAAGCATGCGCCATCAAAGCAATTTTACCCTGTCTATGACTTTTCAAAAATTGGCACCAAAGACAATTACTATCGCGGGGTCGATATCGAAAATTATTTCCTCGCTTATGATGACGATGAACTTATCGGTATGTGCGCCGTATGGAACCAAAAAGATTTTAAACAAACGCGCTTTGTATCCTACCAAGGCAAGATGAAAGCCCTCAGGCACATCAATAATATTAAGAGTAAATTCTTTGGCGGCCTCCAGCTACCAAGTCCTGGAAGTTTAGCGAGCTACCTTAGCCTTCACACGGTTCTTTGTGCCGACAACCGGATTGATATCTTTCAAGATTTGCTGAGCTGCATCCTTAAAACCTATCACGCAAGTGATTATGAGGCGCTTATCTTTGGTTTTGATACGCGCGACCCTTTACACGAAGTTGCAAAAAACTTGAAGGCATATCAGCTTTTAAGTAATCACTATCTCGCTAGTTATGGCGATGACCCGAGCAAAGAAATGAAGCAACAGGGCTTGTTTTATCTCGAACCAACACGTCTATAATTAGCAGTAAGTTATGATGCAGTATCTAAAAAAATATCGTTCCGTCTTCCTCGCGCTTATCGTCGCGCTTGGCCTGATTTCTTGGCTCTACGATAACGCACCCGAGCCTGAGCAAAGTACTCAACAGAACCTGGCGCCAAGAGTTCCTTACACAGAGGTAATCGAAAGCAGCCAAGCGATTCCAATCTATAGTCGCGGTAGAGTATCTGCCTCAGAAGTTCGTCAGATTACCAATCAGGTACCCGGCCTGGTCAAACGTGTCAGCAAAGAGCTTAGTATAGGCGCAAGGGTCAAGCAGGGCGACATTCTCATTGAACTTGAACAACAGCCTTTTGTACTCGATATCGCACAAAAACAAGCTGAACTTGACCGAACTAAACTTGAATTAGTCAGAGTTAAAGCAAAGGCGGCTGTCGCACAAAAAGGCCTAAAACGAAACGCAACTGACTATGCGCGTCATATACCACAGGTGCGCCATGCCAGCAGTCAAGTTTCGGCCGCGGAAGCCGCCTTAGCTTATGCAAAACAACAACTCAAGAAGACTGTAATCAGAGCACCAATAGATGGCAAAGTCATTAAACTGAGTATTACTGAAGGCGAGTACATACTGGCTACCTCAAATGTTGCAACAATCTATGGGACTGACGAAGTTGAAGTCCGACTCCCGTTAAATGACCAGCAAATTGAAATTCTCGGTCTAAATCATAAAGGCTACTTGGGCAAAACAAGTAAACCTATTGCTAGCTTGAACAGCTATCAAAACCCGACAAAACAATGGCAAGGACTTATCGACCGAATTGAAGGGGAGCGCGATAGAAATCAGCTTCTTTATGTTATTGCGCAAGTTTCAAGCAATAACGCTTCAAACAAATCTAGCAAGAGCTTACTACCAGGCTCCTTTGTTGAAGCAAGGATCGAAGGGCAAGTAATCAATAATTTAAAGCTAATTCCTCGTAGTGCTGAACCTGCCAACAACACTGTTTGGACGATTGATAACGATATGCGCTTACACAGAAAAAATATCGAACTAGTGTATCGTGGCAAAGAGCTATCCTTCGTAAAGGCGGGATTAAATGCAAACGAACGTATCGTTACCGGTTCATTTCATTTAATGGCAGAAGGTATGAAAGTTGAGCCTTACCTAGCCAATGATCTCGCGCTTATTGAGCACCCTGTAGCGAGTACAATTCAATGAAAGGTGCGATCGCATGGTTTGCACATAATCCGGTTGCCGCCAACTTGCTTATGTTTACCGTGTTTGCCTTGGGTTATATCAGCCTGCCCGATATTCGCAAAGAGCTGATCCCAAATGTGTCCCTTGAACGTATTGGGATAGATACGAGCCTGCCTGGTGCGTCAGTTGAAACCATAGAATCTAGCATCTGCAAGCCAATCGAAAACCAGATTTATGATATTGAGGGCACACTTGAGCTTAGCGCTATTGCGCATGAGGGTTTTTGCTCAATGACTCTTGACGTAGCAGACGGCTACCTCACGAAAGATATACTAGATACAGTTAAAAGCCGTCTCGAAAACTATGATGCCTTACCAGACGAGGCAGAAGAGCCAACCGTCAAGGAATTGATTGTACGTAATCGCGTTAGTAAATTAATTCTCAGTGGCACCGCGGACTACGCTAGCATGAGCAAGATGGCGCGAAGCATACGCAGTGAAATCCTCGAAAACGATAACATCAGCATCATCGACCTAGAAGACGTTAAAGACTCTGAAATACAAGTCTATATCCCGGCACATAACTTAGAGCAATATCAAGTTAGCTTCGAAGAGATCAGTCGTCTAATTAGGCAACAATCAAATCAGTTACCAGGTGGCGTATTAAAAACCCATGACGGTGACGTACTAATCACCAGTGATGCTAAAAAAAGTGATGCAGAGGGTTATCGAAATATCATTATTGCCTCGAATGCTGACGGTGCCGAGGTAAGACTAGGCGATATTGCGAGCATCATCGACAACCGAAATAGCCCGCAAAGTCAGGCATCCTTTGACCACCGTGCAGCGGTTTCTCTCGATGTCTATCGTGTTGGCAATCAGAGTATTGTTACCATTGCCGAGGCAATTAAAGGCTATATAAAGCAAAAGCAACTGCCTGACAACATGCACTTATACGTTTGGCAGGACGAAGCAAAAAACTTTAAAAGCCGCATTGATTTATTGCTGGAAAATGCATTCAGCGGCCTCTTGCTACTCTTTGCGCTCTTGGTTCTGTTTCTTAATTTACGTCTCTCATTTTGGGTCAGCCTGGGAATACCATTTTCGTTTTTTGGCAGTCTGTTATTAATGCCCTCACTGGATGTATCCATCAATATTGTGTCACTGTTTGCTTTCATACTAGTGCTGGGCATTGTGGTCGATGACGCAGTGATCGTTGGGGAGTCAATTCATAGCCAGAATCAGGCAGGAAAATATGGTAGTGAAGGCGCGCTTGCTGGTGTCTATGACGTATATAAACCGATACTTTTTGCAGTCACTACAACCATTGTAGCCTTTTTGCCTTTACTGTTCTTACCAGGCCCCGAGGGTCAGTTAATGCAGGCGATACCTATTATAGTTATTTGTATTCTAGTGTTTTCGCTCTTGGAATCGATCTTTATTCTACCTGCGCACTTATCCCGTAAGGCATCAACATCAAGCGACGAAAAGAAAGACAGTCTGTTAAGTAAAATACAAAAGCAATTCAGCCAACACCTCGATAAATTAAACCAAGGTTTATATCA
>NZ_LWGE01001409.1:0-1225 GCF_001635315.1 Oleiphilus sp. HI0123 | reverse complement strand
CAGGAAATGCCCTTGATGAATGATATTTTTGCCAAATATGAAGACTTGGGTTTTACCATTTTAGCGGTCAATGTGGATGAAGATTCAGCTGATGCAGATCGCTTTTTGAAAGCTCTGCCGGTTGATTTTCCTGTGGTCTATGACTCGACAAGCAAGGTAAGTGAGATGTACGAGGTGGATGCGATGCCGACAACTGTGATGATTGATCGCGATGGCAACAAGCGCTTTTTACATCGCGGATATAAGCCCGGCTATGAAGAAGAGTACGCAAACCAGGTTAAACAGTTGATCAGAGAATAGTTCACGGGTTCCTAATATGAACAGTATTAAACCAGTCCTATGCGTCATTATCTGTTTGCTGTCTTTTGGTGGCTTGCAGGCTTGCGGTGAAATTAAGCCGTGGGTAAAACCCTATGAGCGAAGTAATTTGGCCGACCCTATTATGAGCTTAGATCGACATGGGGCAGCGGGTGCATACATTCACCATGTATACCAGGCAAGGGAGTCTGCTCGCGGAGCAGAGGGCGGCGCAGGAGGTGGCTGTGGCTGTAATTAAAATGAAAGCCAAGGTGCCTTTTTTTAAAGCCTTTTTTCAATTGTTAATTATTGTCAATTCCCTGGTGATCAGTGCAGTAGGCAATGCTGCAACGCTTCCTCCTGATACGGTTGACGCCTTGTATCATGGTTACGAAGGCGGTGGTATGGATATTAATGGCCCCTTTGTTCTGGTAAGAAAAAGTGCCGGTACGAATTTTTCCCTGAATGGACATTACTATGTTGATTCAGTGTCGTCGGCGTCTATTGATGTGCGCGCCACTGCTAGTGCTTATGAAGAAGAGCGAACTGAGTACAGTGCCGGGGTAGATTTTCTTCATGAGAAAACGATAGTGAGCGCGGGCTATACCAACAGTGAAGAAAATGACTTCTCAGCCGACACAGTGTTTGTTTCTGTTTCACAAGATTTCTTTGGTGATTTAACTAACTTGAGCTTGGGTTATTCCAGAGGATGGGATGAAGTTGGAATGATTCAGAGTGACTTTTCTGAAGATGTTGACAGGCAGAACTACAAACTGGGGCTATCTCAAGTCATCACGAAAAATATGCTCTTTGGCGTGGACGTCGATATTATTACTGACGAAGGTTATTTGAATAACCCCTATCGCGTATACCGCTATCAGAGTGGTTCATCTTTCGAGACAGCTACTGAAAAATACCCGCAAACACG
>NZ_LWGE01001408.1:0-4934 GCF_001635315.1 Oleiphilus sp. HI0123 | reverse complement strand
TGGAACAGCCATCATATCGTTTTTGAAAACCAATGTTCTTAACTCAGACCATTTTTCTAATTTCCTTAATCCAGAGATCTCATCTCCATGATTGTACAAAAAGTTCAAAGGGCCCATACCATTCGCTTTTAGTGCCTCAAAATCGTTGTTATATTCCTTAGCTCTTAACAAAACACCGAAAGTTTTTTCTTTGTCTCTTACAAATCTAATATTAAATACGTAAATAGCTAGACCTATAAGGCCTGTTAATAAGTAGAGAAAGTTTCCTGTCCCTTTCACAATTGCAGCGGAAGGTAAAATGAAAAACAAGCTCAAAGCAAATGCCAGTTCAAAGTTAATCCGATTATAAGAACCACATGTATGACATAATTTGTTAATACTAGGGTCAAAATCGCTCCCACACACACCACATTTTTTCTTTATCATTATTAGTTCCTGCACGAAGAAGACATTGACGTAGATAAATGTAATGCTAGATATTGCATCATGGACGCGAGCAATAAGGAAAATATAATTCCAGCAATCCCGAAGGCACCAGTAGATAAAATGGTAGATAACGCAAACATGAAAGTAGAGAGCATGTAAAAGAGCATATTTACTGCTGGATCACCACATACTAATGCCCAAGCCATAACGGTTGTGAACAAATTAGTATAGCTAGCAATCGCAGCTACGGTGAAACCATATGGACTATGAAGAAGCCCCATTGCTGTGTGCCATCCACCTGCAAACAGAGAAACCCAAGAGACAGCATCTGAAAAGTTAGCTAGATTCTGTACAGCGGAACCACTAGCTCCACCAGATATCTTATAAGCACCAACACCGTATTCGGTATCGATGATCGAATAACCCGATCCATGCCATCCATTAACAGTAATAGGTGACTCATGAACCGTTACTTCAAGCCCTTGAAGCAAAGCAGCTTGAATCTCCGACCTAGCCCCCTCATCAATCGCAATGAAGTTCAGCTGTGATGCGTTAGCTGAAGTTAACGTATAGATCTTTTGTCCTTGTGCCATTGCTATCGCGAGTGCTTTGGCTGTCGAGACACCTTCAGCCTGCTCTGTATCGGTTGAAAATAACTGTTCGGGAATCTGGTGCTCGTAGGCACTGTTTCGCATACCTGATGCTCGGTTAAAGGCTACCCAGCCTTCATAACAATTCTTCTTTTCTTCAACGTTGTTGTTCAAACGGTCGATATCCATCACAACACCGGTGAAGTTTACTTGATTCGGTGTACCATTTATCAAATAGCTTACTTCCATCTGTGTACTGAAGGTGCCGTAACTGGGTTGTCGGTAATAAGCAACACCTGCGGCTTGTGCAGCAATTCGGTCAGTGGCGTAGGTCATTGCCAAATAGCCTTGGACTCCTGCCTGGATGATATTTCCTACCACGTCATGTTTCGTCAAACTCGCTGAATTGTCTGCTTCAAGCTGTGCTTGGGTATTTTCCAACTTTGTTTGTAAGTCCTCGAGTTGTGTTGGGCTGATCCCTTGCATATCAATTCCAATCGCTTGGTATTGGCCAGCCACAACATTGTTTTCAGTAAACTTGAAGCTCTGTTGTGCCGGTGCAAAACCTAAACGTGTCTTTAAGGACTCACCTAAGGCAATTGCTGGCGTACTGTGTACCACCTCACCGTCAACCGTTAACTCACCAATCATTTGAATTGCACCTGCGGGTAAACTGCTTGGCAGATCATCAACAGTTTCAATCGTCTCGGGTAAATAGCTTTCGATCGCCGCTTCATCGTCTGCCGTAGCGGGACGGAAGCTGAAGGCGATATCTTTACCTACAAGATTAGTCGTGAAGTCTGATAATTCAAAGTATTCACTCCCCCAGCTGAAGCTTTGGCCATAATCGTAACTGATGGCAGAACCCACTTGATAATGGAACTTATGAAATAAGGTTTCAGGAAGGTGATCAATGGTTGCGCTGAATTCAATCTCATAGCCCAGAGCAACTTCTTCAAGTGCTAAAAACTCGCTAGGAATGATGGTTTGCAAGCCCAACACATCGCCCAATGTTGCGTTTGGCGCATTGTTATTTAGATAGGTTTCCAATTCAGTTTGATAGTTGGCCAACTCCGTTTCAATTAAGGAGGTGTTAACACCTTGTACCCAACCTTCAGCTTCGTTACTGACTGAACTTTCTTCCAAGGAAGTTAATAAACCTTGCGCATCAAAAGCGACCTGATTTTCAAGATCCAACCCATCGGTATAAGTGTATTGTTTAAAGCTCGGGTCCAGGCTATACCAGGTTTCACCTTGCTTTACCTCAACCCAGACATGCTCAAGCTGTATCTCTTCAACATCACCCCCATAGCTATACTGGTGTTGTGGAATCCCACCTTGGCTCATAAGGTTGGCAACCGCTGCAGCATTCTTAACGTTACCCACCCAATTTCTTGCTTGGTCGGCAGGTATATTGACGACACCGTATTTATATCTTGCTTCGTGACCCGCGGCTCTTAGCAGCGAGATCAATAAGCTTGAGCTATCAAAGGCATTGCCTTGTTCTGATTGAAGCGTGTAATCAGCACCTTGCATCACACCAAAGCTCGGAATCCAGCGAATAGTATCGTGTACCCAGTTATACAAACTCAAAGGATCGGTGCCGAGTTCCGCAACTTTGCCTGTAATCGCCTGAGTAATCTCTGTGGCACTGTCAGTCGTAGAATAGCTTCCATTATCAGTCCCTAATAAGCTATTAATTTGAGTTTGAGAGGAATAGATTTCACGAGGAGCCGAACCAATAAAGTCTAAATCATTACTGTAACTTTCGTGAGGGCGAGATAAAGGCGACTTGAGTAATGTAAGCGCTTGAGTAATCGCCTTACGTTTTTCACGCTGCCTGGAAGCATCTTCGCCTATCTTTTCGATAGTCTCCAAATTCTGATACAGGGCATTCATATCACGCTCATAGACTTCGTTATTCAGCGCCTGGCGTTGCGATATTTTATCTAACGCCTTTTGCTTTTGAAGGTGAGCTAGCCTTACAGACATTTGCTCGCGAAGGGCGTCATCTAACTCTTTAATGAGAGCAAGATTCTCAATTTGTGTTGATGGCTTTGCCTTTCCTTGACTCGAAGGTTTACTCGCTTCTCGAAGTAAGTGCTTCAAGTTTGTACGAAGCTTTTCAAGTTCAGCGCCCAGCGGATAATAGTGTTCAATTTGGTTTTGCGCAGGTTCTTTTGTCATTCGCTCTACCGCAGCGTGCACATAAGAGCTGTACCAAACAAAACAGATTAAGGTCAAAACGATACGTGCGATAAAACGCATCATTGGAGAAAGATGAGAAACCATTGCAGCATTCCCTTTTGAATTAGTTGTGCACAGTAAATTTTCTTGATTGCTTAAGTTCATGGTATCCCTCCTCATGGTGCCGCGCACAGCTCGTTATCCAATGAGCATTGGAAGCGATTTAATTTCTTCGGTGCATTGTGAACATCGATTGAGTAATGCACTGGCTGACTGTTTCCGTATTCGTCCATAAGCACAATCTCAACGTCATGCACACAATCGGCTTCATCCGGCATCCAGTTAATTTCGTAGGCACCCTCATAAGGCTGATTCGGCGTAATGGTCATACCTTGTGGTGCGTTAACCAAGCTTGCTACGACATTGCCACCTAAGCTGGATTCGCCGAAGAAGCGATATTGATAGGCTTGACCTACGAATGCCGTGGTCAATGGTTTGTTGATTAGGCTGAGCTCGGCGTCTAGAGACTCAGAGCTTTCGACTACATCTACATACCAGAACTCGTTATTTGCAGACGCATAACGACCTTCNCTGTCTCTCACCATTGCGTTGAGCCAGTATCTACCAGCGTGGCCCGGAACCCAGGTTATCACGCCAGTAGAAGTATCAATAGTAGGTTCAGACGAACTTGAACTGAGTATGTATTCTAGTGGATAGTTTCCTTCTCTATCTGTAGCCACCACCTGGTGAACAAAGGGAACACCAACCTTGGCGATTAAAGGATGGTATGACGGTACGAATTCTGGAGCTCGATTGTAGAACTCATCCAAACTTAAATAGTATTTTTCAATATCACTTCCACCTTTTGAGTCAGATACTTCGACCCAGACAATGAAACGCGTGTAAGCAGGTGGCTCTTCAACCAAATCTCTTTCTAGTGCAGTCCAGGTGATTAACCCTGTATCACTTACACTCATCCCTTCAGGAGCTAATAGGAGTTTATAAGATAAGTTGTCTCCGTCTGGATCGATAGCTTCTACTTGATAAGAATAAGGAATAGACACCTCAGCATCAGGTACACCTCTTGAAGTAATTTCCGGAGCGCTATTATCGTCCACTACCGTAATTGTATACGCACTAGAAACACTACTATTTAGACGATCATCAACTCTAAACCTTATCTGATTCTCACCCAAATCATTGGAAGTCGGCGTCCAAGAAATATAAAACTTGTTGGTTTGATGATATACACCATCTAACTTAAGTGCTCGCATTGCCGAAGGCCCCTGTTCAAAGACTATTTGAAGATCATCAAAGTTTTCGTATCGCCCTAGGGGAACATCGTTTTCTATATCGATAACTACCACATACTCTTGACCAACAGAAGCAGTATTGGGGAATTCCGATGTGATTATTTCAGGAGGTTGATTTGGCTGGACATTGACCGTAAATGTTTGATTATCTACCTTACCACCTCGTGAGTCACTAAGTGCGATGTCAAATTCAAACTCGCCATCATTCTGTGGAATCCAGTTCAAATAATGTAAGCAGCCCGTACAATCTAGCTTTGCAAGATAAGGCCAACCATCATCCTCACGCGTGATAGCAGCGCCATCCGGTCCAGATACGAGCTCAGCATAGACGGCATCAAGTTTCCATGGGCTCCAAATAAACTGATCAGCCACTTCAAGACGGTGTGTATACCCACGTACTCTAAAGTCTAGATAGTCT
>NZ_LWGE01001407.1:0-5478 GCF_001635315.1 Oleiphilus sp. HI0123 | reverse complement strand
ATCTTGTCACGCTTGCCACAAAGAAGGTGGCGGTACACCTTTAAACTTTTACGGACAGGCCTTTGAAGATCAGGGAAAAAACAAAGCCGCCTTAAGACTGATCGCCGAGCTGGACAGTGATAAAGATGGTATCGCTAACGGTGTTGAAGCGGTCAAAAAATCTAACCCGGGTAATCCGAATTCGCTGCCTTCTAAACCGGGAAATTGGCTTGATTTATCCAGTATTATTCCAAAAGAAGTGCAAACGTTATTTCCTAAGGCTGAAGCTTGGAAACCGCTTGATGCCACCTTAACTGAGAAAGACCTTAAGCGGGCTGAGGCCATGGGTGTAAGGCTTAGCGGTGAAGACGAGAACACGATATACATCCCTGTCGCAAATCGTCGTCCGATAGGGACCAGTCTCATCTTTCCTGTGATATATAAGAATGAAACCTTCTTCTTATTGATGTCGACAGATCGTCACTTGAATATTAGCCAAGTTAAAGCTTTAGAGTCACAGGAACTTCCTTTCGAATTAGGGGCGGAGCTATTTCAAGGTTTTAAGGGCTCAGCACTTCACTCAATACCTAAGCGCGATGGTGATGGGCTGGCGACTGCGATAAACAGTGCAGTTAAACGTGCCGGTGCCTTGGTTTATATTCGCTTGAAGGGGGCTTAAGAATGCAAGGCTTGATAGCTAATAGTTTGTTCAGCATCTTGTTAACCTTAACGGCTTCATTCAGGGCACCCTTCTTAGCACTGTTTACGGTTTGTTTCCTGAGCTTGGGGGCGAGTCCTGCTTTGGCAGAAAATGCAGAATTTGATTTCTTCAGTGATGCGCCTATCGCTGAAGAGGAATTGGTCATTGTGCCACCCGAAAAAACAGCATGGGAAGACATTGGAGCGCCTATCGCGCTTGTGGTCTTTTTCTTCTTTTCTTGCTTCTTAATCAACTGGTTTTTCCCATTCAAGCAAACGGGTATGGAGTTTGATCTTCACAACCTGCCTATCGCGGCGCAGCGGGGTATTGGTGTAGCGGTCATACTTTATGGCATAGCCTTGGTGTTTGGCGCGATGGAGGCGCATTACCAAGTCCACTTGCATGGTGACGCACCCAGCTATTTTCAGCAAATGGGTGAAGGCAAGCTGATTGCTTTCACGCATGCCCACCTATTTGGCTTCACAACCAGCTTCTTTATCATCGGTATACCTTTCTCTATGCACTTCAGTCGCCTTAAGGTCTATCAATGGATATTTCCGGTTGGGTTGATTGCCTCGTTAACAGACATCATCTCCTGGTGGGGAATGAAGTATATCTCCGGTAACTTCGAGTACATTACCTGGGCCTGTGGTCTCATCTTTAGTGTGTGCTTTATGTGGATGCTTATCGGCCTGGTAAGAGTGCTATTCTTCCCGAAAGTAAAATGGTTCCCTGATTTTATCAACGAAGATAATCAGCGCCGTTTTAAGGAAGAGCATCCTCCTGAATAGAATCAATTTGCTCACAAGCTATTATCATTATGCAATGCAGTCGAATAAGGACTTAACGCTATGAACGACTTTTTTGGAAAGCTATTAAACTATGTTTGGATGTTTTGTCTAAAACTCACAGCCAGCCTACCGTTGATTAAAGAACCTAAGTTATTCGAGGGAGAAAACTCTTCACTTGATTTGATCGATTACATGGCGAGCCAGAAGCATAAAAGCGTACTGATTGTAACGGGTGCTGGGCTAATTCGAAGAGGGCAGGTGCAGCCGATTATTGATCGTTTTGCCGAACTTAATATTAGTGTGACTATTTTTGACCGTGTAGAACCCGACCCGACGTTCAGTATCACGAATGAAGCATTGAATCTGCTAAATGAAAACAATTGCCAAAGCGTGCTAGCGATCGGCGGTGGTTCTGCGATGGACCTTGCTAAAGTCATTGCCTTGAGTGCTTCCAATAAGAAAAAACCAGAAAAACTTACCGGTTATTTCAAAGCACTTAAGAAACCTTTGCCGTTTTACGCTATCCCAACAACAGCTGGCACAGGCTCAGAAGTGACGGTTATATCCGTCATATCTGATAATCAGACTAAAAGTAAAAGCTTCGTTATTGACCCTCGTACAGCCAGCTTAGCCACCGCACTTGATCCAGTATTTATGATTACGATACCGCCTGCGTTGACGGCAGCGACAGGAATGGACGCCTTAACCCATGCTATTGAAGCGTATGTCGGAAGAAATGGTAGTGCTTACACAGACGAGCAAGCCCTCGCAGCTATTCGTTTAATATTCAAAAACCTGCCTATTGCTTTTAAGGATGGAAGTAATATTGAGGCACGAAGTGCGCTGGCATTAGCTTCTTACAAAGCAGGACTAGCGTTTACGAAAGCATCACTGGGCTACGTACATGCTATTTCTCATCAATTGGGTGCGAAGTATGGTGTTGCCCACGGCTTGGGTAATGCAATTGTATTACCGCATGTGATTCAATATTCAGCGCCTTCAATTGAAGTCAAGCTGGCAACGATTGCACAAGAAGTTGGCATCGTGCAACAAGGAGACGACACAAAACAATCAGCAAAGAGAGTGGTAGAGTATCTTTTTGCGTTTAATAAAGCGGTCGATATCCCGGAAACGATTGCTGAGCTTCAAGAAGAAGACTTTCCTTCCATCGTTAAAGATGCCATGAGCGAAGCCTATTTCAATTATCCTGTTCCCAAATTTATGCCAGAACAAGATTGCAATACACTCTTACAGCAACTATTACCAAATACTGTAGCTTGAGGGTGAATTTTTTAGTCCACTTAGACTTGATCCTGACGCTTACTGCTTCGGTCTTTGCATTTGTCATTACTGCATAGACTTTCTTTAAGGAGCCGCAATGAAGAGTCAGGATTGGGTGGGGTGCCAATAGCAATACCGACATATGGGGTATAACCTAGTTCTCATAAATCACTAATACCCCCCAAATGGGCGGGTTAATAAAATACATACTCGCCGTATTATTTTTCCTATTCGTTCTATGACTCACAAAGTAATTAAATACTCCAGGCGGATGGATAGTGAAAATAATAAGATCTCGTAATGCTAAGATGATTGCTGGCGTCTCTGTACTCGCTGGAGTTGGCTTTGTCGCTCTTCAAAGTGAACCAGTACAGGAAACGTCAAAGCTTGGCACCCCCAAGAAAATTCAGGAAATAACCATTGGTGTTGAAGCTCAGTCTTTGGCAGAGACTGCGAACATGTCTCCCGATGACGCGCCTTTAGCTATTGAAGACAGGAATGATCCTTTTGAGGGGCGAGAGGTCAAATATCGCTTCCAGCAAATAGCGTCTCATTTTGCTCAGGAGATTAAATACCCTACTTTTTCGCGCCCGATTCATCAGCAACAGGACTTGGTTGAGTATTTACCCAATCGGGCCGTACAGTCTAGTCGACCGATCAATCTTGATGACGTTGATGGAGAGATACAAGAGGTAGGGCCTCGTATTGCTCTCAAGACCTCTAAGTTTAACTATTACCCTGGCGAACCTGTTGTCGCCGTCGCAGATGTGACAGGCATACAAGCTCGTAACTCTGTGCATGTCACGGGGCTAGTTCGAGTTGGTGGACAGATTGTCGCGAAAAACCAAGGTGTTATTCGCTCAGATGACGGTTCTAATCATGCTCACCAGCAATACAGCTTGCATTTTGATGACCTCAGCAATATTCCTGTGAGCGATCAGGGAGACATGGATGTTGTTGCCGAGTTTACGATTGATGGAAATACCTATGCGATTACCTCATTAATAAGGTACCCCAAGACGGTTGCGTCTATAGAGGGGCTTGGTGAGGTCGAGGTTGAAGGAGAATACCTCAAGATTCCAATGCAGGTGACGACCTCTGCTCCCGGCTTGCATGCCATTAAAGCAAATCTTTATGCTGCTGATTTAGGCACACCTCTTGTGCACCTGAATACGGTTGAAGAGCTCAACTCAGAGAGCGGTGTGCTCTTACTGAAAGCACACATCGCAGCACTTAAAAATATGGGCCATGAAGGGCCTTATGAACTCAGGGATCTTTCGTTTACCAGGGGGGCGTCTGCACCAAAATATACCGTGGAGCAAGGGCTGGTCGGCGCGTCTACATATCCTGTTGCCGGTTTCTCTTTTAGCGAATATGACGACGTTCCATACATCGACGAGAGCGCGCAATCACGTTTGGATTTCTTAAATCAACTAGGGAGTACTCACTAAGGCTAGCAACTTTCTGTAGCAGACAAGCTCTTAAATCACTACTCAACACATAATTAAGCTCTTAAAAATAAAGATAAAAGGACAGGAGAATTATCATGAAGATACTCAAGTATATCGTCGCTTTATGCATGGCGGCGTCTAGCCTTTCTAGCTTCGCAGGTCAAATTGCGGGTAAGAATATTTTACTCATCCAAGGGTATTGGCCCACGCATATTGCCGCTGATCCAGGTGACAACGGTAAGGAAGATGGCTATCGATATTGGGGGACGTCTGAACTATACAACGGCGGTAACGGTATTGTTCGGCATGGAGATGGATCGATCAATCAGACGGCAGACCCACATGCTAGAATTCTTTACTATGATTCAGGTAAACACCTAACTGGACCAGGTAATAATGGTGAGCTTGTTGCCAATCAGTTGCAAGAAATCTTCGCAGACACACCTAACTTTTGTGTTGATGGTTGTGTGTTGGTATTGCACTCAACGGGCGATATCGTAATGCGTTATGTTATGGATCCTCAAAATGCTTCACTGTTGGGTGATTATGCCAATAACTTAAACATTGACGCGGTCATCGCCATGGCGGGTGCCGGTGGTGGTACTGACCTGGCGAACATAGGTGTTGACCTGTTTAATGGTATCAACTACGGCTCTACTATTGCTAATGCTATTTCCGATTGGATTGGTGCAGATATTACATTGCCCAGCACGCGAATTGGTATGACGTATGAATTGCAGCCTGAAATTGCTCGAGGCTTAGCCGCGTCTGGTACGTCTAATTCGATCCCTAACTTGCGTATTGCAGGTACGGGTGATGAGCTTTTTGGTCTCGTTACGCACCCGCTGATTACAGGCGGCGATGACAGTGTTGTACCTCTGCATAGTGCATGTGGCTCTAACAGGGAAGAGTCCATTGATTCATGTGTGTCTGATCTAGCTGTAGATGGACGTGTGAAGTATGTCTCGAAGCACCCGTCTGGTTACTACGATTATTACTACCCCATCCCCCTGTGTCAGGATAGTTGTCGCCTCTGTTAATTTTTAATAATTGAATAGGAGGCGGTAAGAGAATATGAGTGAAGCATTATTCAAAAGAGTTTAAAGAAGCCATTGTTAAGAAGTGGCTTGAAAGTGGGTTATCATTAAGAACGTTTTCAGCCCAGGAAAACATAAACCTATCCACCTTGTATTCCTGGCGAGATAAATTTCAATTACCAGGTTCAAGTGTGACAAAAAGTAGTAGTCCAGATAACTGGTCTCCAGAAGCAAAGTTT
>NZ_LWGE01001406.1:0-1305 GCF_001635315.1 Oleiphilus sp. HI0123 | reverse complement strand
AACCATTTCTTGAGATCAAAATGGGGCTAATCCAGGTAAACTTTACCTCACGTTCTTGATTTCGTTCGATCGGGAGTACGCAGGTGTTGGGTGTCTTCTCTGCAAAGATTAGAGCTCGCTTTTTAGGCATCAAATAAAAATCATACTCCATGCCTGCTCTTTGAAATAGCTCACTAATAATAATTTCCACAAGCCCCTTTTCTTGTTGCGCATCATCAAATACGTAAGGGGGGTCAACAAAGCTAATAATACTTAATGCCTGCTTTTGCTCAGACACTAGGGGATTGCTAAGGAGCAATAGCAGTAAGAATAATGCGGTTCGCATATAAGTGCATATTCTATTTCCAGACACGGATTGCCTCCTTATAGGGTAAGGTAGCAGCTGGTGGGAAACTAGATAGTGCCGGTTTTGGTGCCCCCGCTTTTTCTAGCCAATATAGCTCTGTTTGCTTTGGGTTCAATTTCGGCGCGCAGGGGCCGGTTTGTTGTGTCGATAAGTTTTCAAGTACCGTGTCAAACGCGCTTGCCATACCATACATCGCTCTGCGCACGGTAGCTCTCTCTGCGACAGCCTCACCAACGAATTGCCACCAGAGATTAGATAGCTTGGTATAGTCTGGTACATTTGAACCGGTTGGCGTCCATACATCGCGCCCGGTACTTCTATAAAACTCTACAAGTCCGCCAAGCTTTTTCGCTTTGTTAGTAAAAGGCGCAGAGTTGATATCGGACAGGCGTATCGGAGTGAGGCCAACAAGCGTTTTCTTGAGCGATACGGATTTAGAGACCAAGAATTGGGCATACAGCCAAGCGGCCTTAATACGTTTTATAGGGGTGTTTTTCAGGAAGGTCCAAGAGCCTGCGTCCTGATAGCCTAATTTCATTCCTTTTTCCCAATATGCACCTTTGGGTGATGGGGCCATTCTCCACTTAGGTGTGCCGTCGCTGTTGACGATAGCTGTGCCGGGTTTGGTTAGTGCTGCTGTGAAAGCGCTGTACCACCAAATTTGTTGTGCAATGTTGCCCTTGACTAGCCAATTACCAGCTTCGGTAAAGTTCATTGTTTTTGCTTGGGGAGGTGCGTATTTATTCAGCCATTCAATATACTTCTCTACTGCGTATATCGCAGCAGGGCTGTTCAGCGCGCCTCCTCTTGCGACACTAGCACCGGCAGGACGACAATCTTCTACACGAATTCCCCAATCGTCTACCGGGGTACCGTTTGGTAAGCCTTTATCACCGGTGCCTGCTAGTGATAACCAAGCATCTGAGATCCTCCAGCCTAAAGAGGGGTCGCGTTTTCCA
>NZ_LWGE01001405.1:0-2347 GCF_001635315.1 Oleiphilus sp. HI0123 | reverse complement strand
GGTCTGGATGAAGAAATATTATCGAAGAGGGATGAGCTTTATCGCAAGATGAAAAGAAAGAACCAAATAAGGTGGTCAAAAGCTACGCGGAACTGGGAGAAAGTGGGTGACGTTAAGTTGAACCCGGAGAAGGAAAAACAAGCAGCTTAAATGCTCAGGCGACAACTACCTTGAAAAACGCCGAAAATAGAAAGAGTTTCCATTGGCTAAATTTTTCCAAAATAGTGGTGATGGCCTCTCTTGCATAAGAAGACCTAAAACTTACTGCTTTAGTGCCCGTGATATTGCCCAGCGCGTTTTTCTAGTAAAGCTTTCACTGCCTCTAAGTGATCTTCTGTTTGATGCAGACCAGCTTGAACTTTTGCACATTGGTCTAGCATTTCAGGTAATTTGAGTCGTTCACTTTGACGTAGTAGCTTCTTAGTGGCTCGAACGGCAAGAGGCGGGTTTGAAGCGATGCTATGTGCGATTGAAAGTGCGCGCTCAAGCATGTTTGAAGTTTCGATGCACTCAGACACCATCCCCCAAGATAGCGCTGTTTGAGCATCAACCATATCGCCAGTCAGTGCCATTTGGCTGGCTTTTGCTATGCCAATAATTCTTGGCAAGAACCACGCGCCGCCGTCTCCCGGAATGATGCCAAGTTTGACAAAGCTTTCGGCAAAGCGGGCTTTATCGGAAGCGATGCGAATATCGCACATCATTGCCAGGTCACAGCCTGCACCGACTGCGGCGCCATTTACGGCGGCAATAACGGGGATCTCGATATTCCATAAGGACAAAGGAATACGCTGAATTCCGTTTTTATAGCTTTGTTCTATTTCTTCTTTATTGCCGCCAAACATATCAGTTTTATTGAGCATATCTTTGACATTGCCGCCGGCGCAGAAACTCTTTCCTTCTCCGGTCAGCACCATGACGCGAATTTCGCTGTTATTGTTTGCTAAATCGCATACACGCTCGATTTCTTCAACCATTGCTTCGTGAGACATCGCATTGTGAATATCAGGTCTATTCAACGAGACAAGCAAGACGTGCCCGTCTTGTTGAACGCGTAGCTCTTTAAAGGTTTGCATATTGTGCGAAAGGTCGATTAGGTTGGTCATGCTTGGCCCGTAATACAGTTTCTATGTGTCTTGCTCAATACGGAGAAATTCTTGTTTGAGGTCGACTAGTTTGCTGGCATCACTTAGCTTTGGCAGTGCTGACAGTGAGTGGTCGGTTTGTAGCAGTAAGGCTTCATTCTTGTCGACAAGTATATTTAACATCTCATGTTCTTGAGCCTTAACCTGATACATGTTCTGCATGGTCGCGACATTGCTTTGGAAGGTTGATAAGACCTCTGCCGAGTCACGATATAAAGCATTATTGCTAAGTGCACTTTCAAGGCGAGTAGCATTTTCCAGGAGGGTTTCTGTATGTTCTAGATTTTGTTTTAGTTCTTGTCGAAGTCGATCAAGGCGTGCTTGATCTTGAGCGAGTTGGTCCTGATTTTCGTCGAGCAGCAAGCGATGAATAACTACAGTTACGCCGTTCACAAATTGTTCGAGGATTTTATCTTTAAAAGGAAGGTCGTCGACGATGCTACTGCGACTTTTGACGATCTTGAAAATCTCGCCTTCAAGCATTCCCACTAGGCAGCCAATATCGTAGGCTTTTTCTGGTAGATCTTCCCTTTGCGTAATTGAAAGGTTGTCTTTGGCGACAACTGTCATCAGATTGAGTATGCACTTGGCTTGCATAGATCGAGCTTCGATTAGATCCACGATGGCTCCTTAAGTAAAGAGTAATGCGAGACGAGATAAAAATAAGAGTCTAGCTGAAACCCTCAAACTTATGAATAACTAATAGGTAGCATTTGTGATATGGAAGATTATACATCGGTAACATAAGCTGCCATGACGGACGAACTTGTTATGTTTTGCTTAGACTCCCTCATTAGCGATAAGGTCATCGCCATCTAAAAGAGGTTGATTGAGTTGATGAGTAATACAGCCGAGAATATGTTGATAAAGATCATAAGCGGGGCTGTTATCCAGAATACCGGATTCACTGGAGAGCCAGAATAAGTCTTCACTATCGCTGTTCAGCTTGTTCGTGGTCTGCTCTAGCTGGAGGCCGCGAGCTCGTAAGCGTTTGAATTCGTTGCAGGGGAGCGAAAGTAAAATTCGGTCATCGAAGCGTAAACGTGCAAGAGAGAAGGCTGCCAGATACATTGCTTCTGAAAAACTGTACTTTTTGGCTTCGGTGTCGCAATACTCGGGGTTGATGCTAAGTCGAGATATTTCGCACAAAGATAAATGGCATCCAGAGGAAAATACCTGATCGATAAACCCTAGTGAGCAGG
>NZ_LWGE01001404.1:0-7515 GCF_001635315.1 Oleiphilus sp. HI0123 | reverse complement strand
AGTAGAAGTGGTCTATTTGGATATGTCTCAAGCATCAATGGACATCGCCAAGGAACGAGCTAAAGTCAGGAAATTAAAAAATATTACCTGGATTCATGATTCCTTGTTAAATCTGAACAAACAAGAATACGGTGAGTTTGATTTTATTTCCTGTACTGGCGTTTTGCATCACTTGAAAAACCCAGATGAAGGTTTAAAAGCGCTTACTAAGGTACTTCATCCTGATGGTGCGATGTATCTTATGGTTTACGCAACAATTGGACGAACAGGAATCTATCAGATGCAGGAATTAATGCGTCAGATAAATACCGACACGCCCAACATTCAAGACTGTATTGATAACACAAAAAAAACTCTAAACGGGCTACCACAAGGCAATTGGTTTTCCTCAAATAAAGTTTCTTGTAAGAAAGATTTAAGTACAGATATTGGCATATACGATCTACTAATACACTCTCAAGACCGGGCCTATACCGTAAACGAAATGTACGACTATGTTGAAAATGCAGGATTGAAGTTAAATAAACTATATAATCCTGACCACCCTCTTGGTGACATGATTTTTTATCCCGAAACCTATATTCGTGACCCAGAGCTGTTGAACACAATCAAACAACTTCCGCTTAGAAAACAGCAATCTATCTGCGAGTTGTTGTTTGGTCAAATCATGAAACAATGCTGTTTTGTTTCGTTTAAGGAAACTTCTACTCCTAGCATAAAGAATACAGATCTGGTTCCTGCCATCAGCACCATTTACGGCCAAAATGAACGTAAGCAAAATTTGCTTAAGGCGTTTTCTGCACCAGGAAATCAAATACAACTGAACCAAATGTTTACCTTAAAAAGAAACCCACACAGCAAAGCATTGTTTGAACATATAGATGGAAAACGAAGCTTAAAAGAGGTTGTCGAGCAAACCATCAAGACAACGAAAAGCCATGCAACGTTTGAAACCGTCTTTGCAGAACTATGTTCCTTTGTTGAGGTCCTAATAAAACTAGATATGATGTATTTGAGAGAAAAGAGCGCAAGTAGTGCAGCTAATATAAACAATATGATGGGAGTGTGATCAGAAAATGTGTTCGGTTTCTTTAAATGTAAGCGTCCAATCGAGCACAACTAACTGCAAGGTCTAGGCTAGCACTAAGATTTAAAAGGAACTAGCGTATGACTAAACCGAGCGCTAAATATAGCTGGCCAGAGTCGTTGGCTTTTTAGCAAGTGAGTGGCTAAACGATAGCAGACTTCTGTTCCGTGCATAAAATTAGTCCCTTGATGATGGGCTGCAGGGATTCCAAAGTAACAGCTAATCCGACTCTAAACGCAAAACACTGGGTGTTGAGCAATGATTGTTTCGAGTTAAAAGAGGTAGCTCAAAACAGAGCTATTTCTCTCATTCTAATGTCCCACCGATGGTCACTGTGTCTGGGCGTAGGCTTTGATTGACTCTGATCCGTACCAGGTAATTCCGGGCTCTCTCCAAACTTCTCAGTCGATTTACATTTCTTATCACTGTATTTACCGATATCCCGCTTCAAAGCACTGTGTAGTGTTGAGCCTTGGAGTGATAGACTATGGGGTAGATGTCTATAGCGTGGTGGTGGCTACGGATTGGATCTCTTTCTAAGCTAAAATAGAAGAACTAAATATTAAGACCGGAATACTGATGAAGAATAAAGCTCAAAAACAACTCTCGTTTGAACCTCAATACCATCGAAAGTTGGCACAAGGAAAGTACACGCCTATATCAAAGAGGCTAATTAAGGGTAGCAACTCAATTTCGAGTGAAGACGTTGCTGAAGAGCGAGATTGCATACTTGCTGAAGGTTTCACGGTTTGTGAAAGCAGAGCAGAACTGTCTGCGGCGAAAATTGATAATTCAGATAAAGGTGATGTGGCAGCCGTTATAGCCAATACCAACCCCTTATTCAAGTTACATAATAAGTAAGCGCTTGCTGAAAAAAAATTAAACGAGAGCTTTGCCTCGTAGTAGTTGTCGCAGTCGAATGAGAAATAGGAATTATTGATGGATTTATTGTATTGGCATTGGATTGTTTTTGGGATTTTTCTTGTTCTTTTAGAGCTCGTTATCCCTTCATTCACCGCGCTTTGGTTTGGTATTGGCGGGGTATTGGTTGGCATGTTACTTCTTGTCGAGCCGGATCTAAGTACTACCTTTCAGATAAGCGCCTGGGCTATTTTATCTGCCTTACTCACCAGCATGTGGTTCAAAATACTCAAACCCTCGCGGGATAAGGTAGTTTTACCAGCGCTTGATGAAATTCAGGGTGAACTAGGCGTGACGCTGACGCCTCCTTCCGGGGAAAGGCCGGGGCGCGTTCGCTTTTCTACTCCCATTAAGGGCTATGATGAGTGGGACTTTGAGTCTGATGATCAACTAGATGTAGGAGATGCGGTTAAAGTAACCGGTGTCACTGAACATCGACTAGTGATGAAAAAACAATAAATTATCTTTTAGGAGCAAGGGATTATGGAAGCAGGATTATACATAGCAATAGCGATATTTATTTTATTACTGGTGACGGTTGCACAAGGTGTAAGGCTCGTACCTCAGGGCTATCAGTGGGTTGTACAGCGCTTTGGAAAGTACCAAAAAACACTGAAGCCTGGATTGAATATTATCGTTCCTTATTTTGACCAGGTGGCCTATAAGCTTACAACTAAGCAAATCGTATTGGATATTCCTAGCCAAGAGGTTATTACAAAAGACAATGCTATTATTATTGCCAGTGCCGTAGGTTATATCTCCATTACTGACCCGCAGAAAGCAGTGTACGGTGTTGATAACTACACGATAGGGATACAAACCAAAGTCCAAACAACGCTTCGTTCAATTATCGGTGAAATGAATCTGGATGCGGCATTGAGCTCTCGAGAGCAAATAAAAACCAGCCTCACTAGCACGATTGCGAATGAAATTGCGGAATGGGGTATAGCGCTTCGTTCAGTTGAAATTCAGGACATTAACCCTTCTAAGACGATGCAAGAAGCAATGGAAGAGCAAGCCTCTGCAGAGCGGGCAAGGCGTGCAACGGTGACCAGAGCTGAAGGTTCTAAAGAAGCCCAGATATTAGAAGCCACGGGCCAGAAGCAAGCGCAAATACTGGAAGCACAGGGCCGAAAAGAAGCAGCAGAACAAGATGCTAAAGCTGAATTGCTATTGGCAGAAGCGAGGCAGCAGTCAATCTCAATGGTCTCTGCCCCTTTGACCGATAAAGACATGGCAGTGACCTACCTTCTTGGTGAGAAGTATGTTTCAGCGATAGAAAGCCTGGCGACATCTGAGAACAGCAAGTCGGTAATCTTACCTGCCGATTTACCAAAAGCTATCGCGGGTATGATAGGGAAGTAATACACTAGGGTAGCAAGATAAAGCCTAATTTATGTTTGAGCTAAAAACCATCGCGCTATTCATCGTTACTGCGCTTGCAGAAATTGTTGGTTGCTACCTTCCTTATTTGTACTTAAAGCAGGATAAAAGCCCTTTGTTGCTTATTCCTGCTGCTCTAAGTCTAGGCTTGTTTGCGTGGTTGTTGTCTTTGCACCCTGCTGCTGCGGGCCGCGTTTATGCTGCTTATGGCGGTGTTTATATCCTGGTAGCAATATGTTGGCTATGGGTTGTCGAAGGTATTAAACCCACGTGCTGGGATATTACCGGCGTAGGCGTTGCGCTATTGGGCATGGCAATTATCATGTTCAGCCCTCGTGAGCTATAGCCTGATAGGTAGCTGATGCTTTAAGTGTCATCCACCATGAACTGGCCAGTCTTGCATCGTCCGATAAGCCAGAAGGGGTATCGGTCTTGGCGCGAGTTTTTATTTTTCCATTCCCGAAGAATGGTTTTTCCCACCTAAACGAGTGAATACGCATGGATAAGCTAACGAGTGATAACAAATTAATGGCTTCGGTAGACCTAAAAAACTGGGCGAACCTAAGTCGCTCTGTGTTAAATGGCATCGTTGGTGATTATCTGGAAAAAGAGCACAACCCATTAGCCATCGATATGGCTTTTTACCAGCAAAACATACCTCTATTGCTAGATGACACGCTTGCTCAACAGGTGCTTCAAGGTTCCGGGAGCGTCAAAGCAGAAAAAGCCTTATCTAACAAAATTATCGTCCTCATCCACGGGCTGACCAATCTAGAAACAATATGGGACTTAAAACCAGACTCACTCGGTGGGGAAAGTGAAGGGGAGAGCTCGAGTAATGGTCGTTCAAGTGATGATGACGAAGCGCTAAGTGAAAAAGATAACTATGGTCGACGCTTACAAGAAGAGTTTGGCTTTACGCCTTTTTACTTACGTTACAACACAGGCTTATCGATTAAAGATAATGGGCAAAAATTAACTCGGCTACTTTCAGAGCTCATTGAGGCATACCCCATACCTGTAGAAGAGATCGTGCTAATGGGCTTTAGTATGGGAGGCTTGTTAATACGAAGTGCCCAGAAACTCGCGCAAGATGCCGAAGCAGATTGGCTAAGTTTGTTGTCAAACTGTTATTACATTGGCACGCCTCATGAAGGCTCGCCCTTGGAGAAGTTTGGTCACCTAACCAGTTCTATTGTTCGCTATATCCCGCGTGATTACATTAGTCACTGGGCAGACTGGATAGACGTTCGAAGCCAGGGTATACAAGATCTGAAGGACGGCTTACTCCATCTGAATAAAGAAAAACGTGGCGCGGATAGTGATGACCCCTACGAGCAGAGTGTGCGCTGTGGAAGTTTTACCGCGCATGCTCAGCATCACTTCATTAGCGGCTCGCTATCGGCGAACAAGAATAGTCTACTCAACAAGTATTTTGGCGATAGCCTGGTGAGACATACAAGTGCTAACCCCATATCTGCACCAGAAGACAGTAAGCAGGCCCATTTCAATGGTATTCCACATGTACCTCTGGCTCACTCAGAAAAGGTTTACCAGCAAATAAACCAGTGGTTCCGTGAGCATCCAGATCATATTGACTTGAAGTTCTACGAGGTGAGGGAAGCGACTAAGAAGCAGCAAATGGTGCAGAGAGTCGCGCAAGGCTTGTCGAATCAAGAAATCATATCAGGTAGCTTGGATTTGTTAGCGCTTGCCTATGATCATACGGTAGACGCCGTTGAGAAGGTTCACGGCGCGATAGCAGATGAACCATACAGCGTACTTAGGAAAGTCCCTTTGATTAAAGATGTAACCTTGCCGATAGAAGATAGCCATAAAGATATACTCAATACCATATACTTCTCGCTCAAGGCTGGAGGGAAGCTTGCACACAAAGGGGCGAAAGTTTTAGGTGGCAAGCACAGTAAGGAAAACGAATCTGAGGATAAGTGAGCCCTAATCAACTTACCTCGGTAGAGTCAGACTGCTTTAGCAGCGAATTTGATGTCCGATTGACTTGCTTATATAAAATGTCATCACTTGAGTGTTTAGCACCACGCTCTTCATGAAAGTGGCCTATTGCATATGCCCATGTTTGAGCTTGTCGGTCTGATGCATTGAGTGAGCATGCATAGCTTGATTTAGCACTTCGAGCGAAATATCAGAAAATGCCAGAACTTTGCCACCCTGTGATTTGGCAAACGCTTCTGCACTGTTCTTGTTTTTAAATGAAGCCAGGGCCGGTCCCATTGCTCCGGGGAGCTTATGACCAATTACATACCAGGCTTGTTTGGCATCGATTAGCTCGGCTTCGCGAGTATTACCCCAAGGACTGCTCGTCATATCATGGACAAATGCTTTAGCTGTGTTATGGATATTTTCAGGTTGAAGCATATAGGCGAACAAGTCATTCACTGAGCAAAACTTACGTACCGACGATTTATTCTTCTCAAACATCTCACCTTTAGGGCCGGCAAACTGGTTGATAAGCATTCCACACAGGTGGCATTCGTCCTGGTCTTCAATATGTACGGCGCTGATTTCTGGCTTAGCTTTAGGATCGTTTTCACTACACGAAACAATCCCGAAAATTAATACGCCTTGAATCAGCAAAACCAGCACCGGAACTAAAGGCGACTGTTTAGCGTTTTGGTGGGGGGGCTTATGATTCATCACCTTATACCTCTCGTTTCTTCAATAAGTAGGCGGCGAATGCAAGTGGTGCTGCGATCCATAAAACCAGGGAAGATAGCAGTCCTGCCATGCTCATCTCTGTGCCTTCAGCCAGTTGTAGCACGCCACCATATTCTGCGGCATTAACCACCTGATAATTAACCAGGCGGAAGATATACGTTGGGTTCAAGAGTAAAACTTGACTGAGCAAGTCACTTTGAATATCGCCTTTACTGGCGACTAAAATAGCGAGTAAAGCCAAGTCGAATACCAGTACAAAGAAAAACCAGGTGACCAAAGCCAGGCCCGCGGCACGCGATTTCTCTTCTACGCTAAGACTAATAACATAGGCGATGGCAATAAAAACCCAGCCAAGTAGTGTCGCCGATAGAATAAACCAGAAAAATGCATTGAGAACTTCTAGGGTTTCCACCTCGCTGCTGAAGATAATGGCTGCTGCAGCAGTACTAAAACCAAGCAGGGAGGAGATCGCGATGATACTTCCTTGGCCCAGAAATTTGCCAATCAACATATCGCGTCGACTGAGGGGGTAGGTGAGCAGGAGTAGCATGGTGCCTTGTTCATATTCTCCTACGAAGGCGTTGTAGGCGATCATCAATGCGATCAAGGGAATCAGGATAACGGCCAGACTTGCCAGACTAATTAAGGTTGAGTTGAGCGAGGCAAAGCCGATACTACCTGAGGCAGCCGCGCCAAAATACGTAAGCCCTAAAGATAGAATGGCGAAGATTACCGTGATCGCCAAAGTCCAGCGATTGCGGAAGCCATCTTTAAATTCTTTTGAGGCGACAGTTAGTATTTTATCCATATTTATTGCTCTCCCTTGCGAATAAAGTGGCTGTATATTTCCTGCAAGGAAGGTTGCTTGATCTCCAGGTCGCTGATGCTTGTATTTCCCGAGAGTGTTCTAAGGGCGGACATTTTATCTTTCGTCGGCACAAGCAGAGATTGCTGGCCAGCCGCACAGGCGACCGCATTTTGATACTGCATGAGTTCGCTGGGAATTTCATTCGCTGCTAAGCCATGCGCTTTGATCTCGATAGGCAGCTCGCTTTGCTGGCGAAGCGTTTCAAGATTACCCAAGGCTAATTGCTTCCCGCCACCTAGTATCATAGCTCTGTCGATATGCGCTTCAACACCAGGGAGAACATGAGAACAAAGAATCACTGCGCAACCATCGCTTCGTAGTTCGTCTACCGTACGATAAAAATAATCGGTTGCGATAGGGTCTAAGCCAACGGTGGGCTCATCCAGTAATAATAGTTTAGGTTTGCCTAGCAGTGCTTGCGCCAAACCAAGGCGCTGCCTCATACCTTTAGAGTAGGTTTTGACTGCTCGATTTGCTGCAGCTTGAAGGCCAACACTCTCAAGTAACCGTTCAGCCTCGTTCTTTTTAAAGCCTTTAAGTTTGGCGAAGTAAGTGAGTATAT
>NZ_LWGE01001403.1:0-2835 GCF_001635315.1 Oleiphilus sp. HI0123 | reverse complement strand
TATTCAGTGGTTGTTAGACTATCGCCTGCCATAGTTAAGGGCCTACATTATAGAGTTAAAAATTCTAAATTATGCTTTGTGTGAGTTCGGCTTACTTACTAAGAGAGCCGAGAAACAGTTCATCACTAAAACACTGATAAAGGTGGAGTAAAGTGCTAAGTAATCCAGAGGCTCTACAAACTTGAATATAAGTCCGAAGCTCAGTGCAATGATTACTAATTTGGTGCTCTCACCTTTATAAAAATTTATAACTATTTTTTGGATTGACCGAGCGCCACTGTACAAAAACGCTTTAACACCAAAATATAGTTGTGGGATAACAAATATAACCCCACCCAATAGCGAAGAGTATGCCGCAACGCTTCCGCTAACTAAATAGTACCCTGCGCAAATGACACTCGTAAGAGCCATCTGAGCAATAAAAATCTTGTAAATCGGCGGCTTATTTATGTCAGCCTTTTTTCTACTGTTCATTAATCTTGCCTACTACATTGCTACCTTTTGATGTCACTGCGCTGTAGTTAGCAGATATCTTCCTTAATTACCTTCGACTTAAGATACAGCCATTAAGTTGCTGTTCTTTTAAGACATTTTGTTATCGTTAGCTCTTGTTTTTATTTTTCTTTAGTCTTATCGAGTCGCGGCGCTTAACATTCATTCTCGCCATTTTTCTTCTTCGGCCTAATCAGGCCTCTCGAAGCGTGGCAGATTATAGGGGTTATAATCTGTGCATTCAACCGCTCTAGGGATGAATATTCACTTAAGTTACAAAAAAGAATCGATTATTTTTCGATCAAGTTAGATTTCACTTGATATGAGTCAAAATTCCATCTAACTCATCAAGAGAATTATATTTAATCACTAGCTTACCTTTGCCTGTATTTGAATGCTGAACACTCACTTCTGCACCTACTTTTTCAGATAGATCTTCTTGTAAGCGTGATATATCGGCATCGGGTTTTGGCTTAGCTGCTTTATTTGTAGGCTTGTCTTCTATTAGGCGACGGACGAGTGCTTCGGTCTGTCGTACTGAAAGCGACTTCAACTCAACCTGACGAGCCACAATTATCTGTCGCTCGGTATCTAACGATAACATCGCTCTGCCATGGCCCATCTCCAAGTCGCCATGCTCTAGCATCAACTTTACTTCATCTGTTAGGTTGATCAGGCGAAGCAAGTTAGTCACGGTTGACCTCGATTTACCAACGGCTTCAGCTACTTCGCTTTGGGTAAGTTCAAACTCATCTTGCAAACGCTGTAAAGCGGTGGCTTCTTCCATTGCATTAAGGTTTTCACGCTGAATATTCTCGATAAGCGCCATTGCAACAGCCGCATCATCTTCAACATCACGAATAATTGCGGGGACTTTATCGAGCTGAGCGATTTGTGCTGCCCGCCAACGCCTTTCGCCCGCAATAATTTCATAGGAGTCTTCGCCACGAGAACGAACCACTATCGGCTGCATAATACCTTGCTGTCGAATTGACTCGGCGAGCTCTTCGAGTGCATCAGGATCCATGTCACGACGAGGCTGATATTTACCTCGTTTTAGAAACTCAACTGGAAGTTGCTTAAGGTCTCCATCGTTTTCAACTTCTTTTTTAAAGTCGACATTTGAGCCCTTGAGTAAAGCGCTTAAACCTTTTTCCCCTAAACCTCGTTTCTTTGCCACGTATTTTCCTACTCACTTAGTAACGCTTGATGATGACCTTTAAAAGTCATGAGCTTAATTATTGTTTTATGCTTCAGCCAAGTCGGCTTTTTTTGCTGCTGCTTTGTTCTTTCTGACGATTTCACCGGCCAATGCCAAATATGCAATCGCACCTTTTGAAGCTTTGTCATAATGTAATGCTGACATACCGTGACTGGGTGCTTCCGCTAGTCTTACATTTCTTGGAATTGCGACTTTATATAGCTGTTCACCGAAATATTCCTGAAGTTCATCAGATACATCTCTGGTTAAACTATTCCTTGGGTCATACATAGTACGAAGTATGCCGGAAATTTCTAACTTCGGATTGATGGTTTCTCTAATCTGCTCAACCGTATTCATTAATGCGGCCAAGCCTTCTAGCGCATAATATTCGCATTGCATTGGAATGATAACGCCGTCCGACGCTGATAAGGCATTAACGGTTAGCATATTTAGAGAAGGAGGACAGTCGATCAAGACGAATTCATAATCATCACGAATAGATTTTAAGGCTTGCTTCAGTCTATGTTCACGGCCAATCTCATTAAGGAGCTCGACTTCCGCTGCAGTCAGATCGCCATTGGAAGGAATAACATCGTATTTACCAACGACTGAACGCGTAATGACCTCTTGAACATCGGCCTTTTTGGTCAGTACATCATAGGCCGTATATTCAATTTCATTCTTGCTGATCCCGCTACCCATAGTTGCGTTTCCCTGCGGATCAAGATCAATAAGGAGAATTCTGCGTTTGGTCGCAGCCAGCGATGCAGCAAGATTTACAGTGGTGGTCGTTTTTCCAACCCCCCCCTTCTGGTTAGTAATCGCATAGATTTTCGCTGGCACTGTGTAACCCTCACTTATAGACGCTTTCAATAGCAATATGCTTATTACGCTGAAGTTTTCTCTATGATAATTAAATGCCTGTCCTCTTCACAAGCGGGAACACATAACTTAATTGCGTTTTTAACATGATAATCTATTGGCAGTGCATTAATCTCATCTTTTGGATGCAAACCTTTCATTGCTAAAAACTCACCCTTTTCAGTAAGTAAGTGCTTACATAGTTTTACCATATTATCTAGCGCTGTAAATGCGCGTGACATAATTTGGTCAAATTGTTTATCCTGCGCAACACTCTC
>NZ_LWGE01001402.1:0-1885 GCF_001635315.1 Oleiphilus sp. HI0123 | reverse complement strand
TAAAAAAGTTAGTCAAACAGGCTGATCACATAATTCATTGTGGTGACCCTGATAGGGAAGGTCAGCTACTGGTGGATGAGCTGATTCACCATGTCGGCGTTAAAGCGTCAGTGAAAGATAGTATTGAACGCTGCCTGATTAGTGATTTAAATCTACCCGCTGTTAAGCAAGCCCTGGCTTCTCTAAAGTCGAATAAAGACTTTGTGCCTTTATCTGTTTCAGCTTTAGCTCGTTCACGTGCAGACTGGCTTTATGGAATGAACCTAACTCGCGCTTTTACGCTTCAGGCTCAAAAGGTCGGTTTTCAGGGCCTGGTTTCAATCGGGCGGGTGCAAACACCCTTGCTAGGCTTGATTGTTCGGCGAGATGCAGAAGTTGAAGCCTTTGTGGTGCGAGACTATTACGAAGTCGATGCCCATATCCAAATATCTGAACAACAAGTTTTATCTGCCCGTTGGCAGCCGAGCGAAGCTTGCGAGCCCTATCAGGACAGCGAAGGGCGAGTCATAAACAAAGCTTTGGCTGAAAATGTGGTGGCGCGAATTAAGGGGCAGCCAGCTAATGTTGAAGCAACAAGTGCTAAGTCCAAGAAGCAAGTTGCGCCTTTGCCATATAATTTATCTGCGTTACAGATCGATGCTGCTAAAGCATTTGGTATGAGTGCTAAGACCGTCTTGGATACTTGTCAGAATCTGTATGAACGACATAAACTGATTACCTATCCTCGCTCTGACAATCGTTATCTACCCTCGGGGCACTTAAGCCAATCTGCACAAATTTTCGATGCAATCGCTAGCAATACCAACTTACAGAATATATGTAACAGTGCCGACTCAAGTTTAAAAGGACGTGTTTGGAATGATGCCAAGGTTGGTGCTCATCACGCGATCATTCCAACTGCGAATAAGTCAAAAAAGGGATTATTGAGTAAAGCTGAGCAGCAAGTATATGAATTGATAGCAAAGCACTATCTTATTCAGTTTTTTCCGGCTTGGGCTTATACCGACCGTGAAATCAGCTTTCGAATTGCCGGTGGCTTATTCCGAGCAAAGTCGAGGGAAACCAGTGAGCCGGGTTGGAAGCAGGTACTTAAATCCACTAAGGATGAAAAACAAACCGTAGCTTTACCTCAGCTCAAGAAAGGTGAGCGTTTTACTTGTTTATTTGGAGACTTGCTTAGCAAGCTTACTCAGCCTCCTAAACACTTTAGCGATGCAAGTTTACTCGCGGCGATGACCGGTATAGCCCGTTTTGTGAGTGACCCCGAGATCAAAAAAATACTAAAAGATACCGATGGTCTTGGAACAGAAGCGACACGTGCTTCGATCATTGAGCTGTTATTCAAGAGGCAGTTTATTTACCGAGAAGGTAAAGCCATTAAAGCGACAGAGGCTGGTAGAAAAGTGATAGCGAGTCTGCCAGAAGAGGTTTCATTGCCCGATATGACTGCACACTGGGAGTTGATGCTAAAGCAAATGAGTCAGGGGGAGTATGCATATGCTGATTTTATGCTGCCACTTGAACAACAAATCAGTCACTTACTATGTAGGGCAAAAGATACACACCTTTCAGCCTTAGCTGGCCTTAAAGCGCAAAACAAATTTAAAAAACGTAAATATAAGGCCCGACGCAAAAAGGCGAGCCCCACATTAAAAGTTGGCGCTTAACGAAATGCGCAACCGGGCTCTTTTCCTAAGGCTTTTAGTAGCATGGCCATTGGGCAGAATCCTGTGAATGCTGCCTGAAACATATTGACGCCAACAAAAGCCGTAAATGCCAGCCAATAGACCGAATGGACCTGACTGAGAATAACACTAACAAGAATAAACAGCCCGGCAACGGCAAATACAGTTCTATCGATATTCATGATCTAAAACCTCTTCTA
>NZ_LWGE01001401.1:0-985 GCF_001635315.1 Oleiphilus sp. HI0123 | reverse complement strand
TTGTGAAAGCGTTTCGTGAACTTGGGCATGAGGTTGAACTGCTTTCTTTACCAGGAGCAGATCCAGATGCCGAAGATTCGTCTGCCAGCCGCGAAAAAACAACGGTTCAAAAAACAAATATAGTTTCAACTTTGCTGTCACGTATTATTGAGTTAACGAAATACGCTCCAGAGTTTGTATTTGAGTTTATAGAGCTTGCGTACAATTTAATTGCGTTCTTCAGAGTTAATAAAGTTGTTTGTCGAGATCAGCCGGATTTCTTATACGAAAGATATTCGTTATTTATGTTTGCAGGTGTGTTGATTGCTCGAATGAAGAATGTTCCGATTATACTTGAGGTGAATGATTCAGCTATCGTGGAGCGAGTTCGGCCTTTATTTTTTAAGTGCTTAGCGCGTCGTATAGAGGCGTGGATCTTTAAAAATAGCAATGGAATCGTTTTTATTTCAACAAACTTCAAGAATACTGTTGAAAGTCAGTACGCCAATATAGCACCTAGTATTATTTGCCCAAATGCGGCAGATGTTCGGCAGTTTAATTTGGATGGAATTGATCGAGAAGCAGCTAAGTCTTCCCTAGGATTGTCGGGGCAGGTGGTATGTGGCTATGTAGGTGCATTTGTTCACTGGCATGGAATTGACTGGTTTGTAAAAGAGATTTCGCCAAAACTCTCTGGTTATCCTCAGTTGTCACTTCTCTTAGTCGGAGATGGTGTGGTCTATGAGGATATTCAGTCTGTTGTTCAGCAATACGGAATTGAGGAACAGGTGATTATGCCTGGTAGGGTCCCTCATACGGAGGTTAGTTCATATATTGCTGCAATGGATTATGGAATTCTTCCAGATTCAAATGAATATGGTTCACCGATGAAGTTGTTTGAAATGATGGCTATGGAGGTAGCACTGGTTTCTCCAGATTTTGAACCAATCGCAGAAGTAGTAAGCGATAATGAAAATGGTTGGTTGTTCACTAGAAAGGATAAAGC
>NZ_LWGE01001400.1:0-3223 GCF_001635315.1 Oleiphilus sp. HI0123 | reverse complement strand
AAGCTACCTTCTTTGGTTTTTCAAGGGCTAGACAACAGGACATTATCTCTCTGAAGAGCTTAGCAACATCTTCATCTGGCATAGGCCCCGTATTGCGTTCCATTACGGCCCGCAGGACCTGAGCCTCTCGCTCAGGGCGATAATACTGCACAAGCTCATTACCGGCAGCAGCCTGCTTCACCTCAGCAACACGCTGAGCACAAGCTGCGCGCTGGTTGATCAAAGACTGAATATTTTGATCAATCTCATCAATCTGAGCCCTTAGCTTTGCGAGCTCTGTTGCTTCATCTACCATTATATTTCCAGTTAGGCCTCAGGTGATTGATCTGAAGATTCATCTGATTCACTCGAAGCGCCTGCCTCAACAGTATCAGTTCCCTCTTCTATTTCTTGTTCATCAAGACTAGACTCATCAACACGCTCCACACCAACTAAATGCTCATTCTCTTGAGATAGCTTGATCAGCCTTACACCCTGAGTATTTCGACCGAGGATCGAAACTTCTTCTGTACGAGTTCTAACCAAAGTGCCTTTATCGGAAATAAGCATCAGCTCATCACCTTCCTTAACTTGAACCGCAGACACCAACAAACCATTTCGCTCGGAGCATTGCATTGCAATCACGCCTTGACCACCACGCCCGATTACTGAGAATTCATCCATGCGAGTACGCTTACCGTAACCATTTTCACTTGCAACCAATAACAGGCCTTCTTCTTCAGGAATAATCAAGGATACAACCTGATGCTCTTCAGCTATTTTAATACCGCGAACACCTCGAGCAGTTCGTCCCATCGCTCTTACATTTGACTCATGGAAGCGAATCATCTTACCCGAGTTACTCATCAACATAATGTCACGGTCACCATCAGTGATCGAGGCTCCGATCAACGTATCCCCGTCATCAAGAGCTAAAGCAATCAAACCAGAACTACGTGGGCGAGCAAAGTTTTCGAGCGGAGTTTTCTTAACCGTACCGTTAGCTGTAGCCATAAAGATAAAGTTATTTTCAGTGTACTCATGAACAGGCAAGAAAGTCGTTACGCGTTCGCCTTCATCCAATGGCAGAATATTCACCATTGGGCGACCACGAGAACCACGGCTGGCCTGCGGAATTTCGAACACTCTCAACCAGTAAACCTTACCTTTATTGGTAAAGCATAAAATCGTATCGTGGGAATTGGCCACGAGTAGTTTTTCGATAAAGTCTTCATCCTTCATCGACGTTGCAGACTTCCCTCGACCACCGCGACGCTGAGCCTGATAATCTTCAACAGGCTGAGTTTTTGCATAGCCTCCATGAGAAATAGTAACTACCAGGTCTTCTTCATTGATTAAATCTGCAACTGTCAAATCACGACGTGAAGAAATAATCTCACTACGGCGCTCATCTCCATACTCTTCAAGAACCGCTTCAAGCTCCTCACGAATAACCTGCATCAATTTAACCGGATCACTCAGAATCGCTAAAAACTCTCCGATTCGCTCTAGTATCTCACGATATTCGCCAATGAGTTTTTCCGTTTCCAAACCGGTCAAACGGTGCAAACGCATATTCAGAATTTCTTGAGCCTGAGTTGGCGATAAGTAATATTTACCATCACGCAAGCCATACTGTGGTTCTAAATCATCTGGGCGACAGGCATTCTCACCTGCACTAGCAAGCATCGCGGTCACATCACCAGGACTCCAAGCTTGAGCCAAGAGTTTTTCTTTCGCTTCCGCAGAACTTGGTGACTTCTTGATTAACTCAATAACCGGATCGATATTTGCCAAAGCAACCGTTAAACCTTCCAACACATGCCCACGCTCTCTCGCTTTACGGAGCAAGTAGACTGTTCTACGAGTAACGACTTCTCTTCGGTGCTTGACGAATATTTCTAGCGATTGCTTTAGATTGATCGTCTTTGGCTCACCATCAACCAAAGCAACCATATTAATACCAAATACGTTCTCAAGTTGAGTCTGGGCATAAAGGTTGTTCATGATCACTTCAGGCATTTCGCCACGTCGAAGTTCGATCACTATTCGCATACCTTCTTTATTAGACTCGTCACGAAGCTCGGTAATACCTTCGATCTTCTTGTCTTTAACAAGCTCGGCTATTTTCTCTATCAAACGGGCTTTATTAACCTGATATGGAATTTCTGTAACGACAATGCGCTCTTTTCCATTCTTATCGGTCTCGACCTCATAGCGCGCTCTTAAATAAATTTTCCCGCGGCCAGTCTGGTAAGCCTGGACTATCCCTGCACGACCATTAATAATCGCAGCGGTTGGAAAATCTGGACCTGGAATAATTTCCATAAGCTCTTCACAGGTAATATCACTATTATCCATCAGAGCAAGGCAAGCGCCGACAACTTCAGTTAGGTTGTGTGGCGGAATATTTGTTGCCATACCAACAGCGATACCTGAAGAGCCATTCACCAACAGGTTAGGAACTCTAGTCGGCATAACTTCGGGTATCTGCTCGGTACCGTCATAGTTAGGAACAAAATCGACTGTTTCTTTGTCCAAGTCAGCAAGCAACGAATGAGCAAGCTTCTGCATACGAATTTCGGTATATCGCATCGCAGCTGGGTTATCACCATCTATGGAACCAAAGTTACCCTGTCCATCTACAAGCATGTAACGCAAAGAGAAAGGCTGAGCCATTCGTACAATCGTATCGTATACGGCGGAGTCACCATGAGGGTGATATTTACCGATTACGTCACCGACGACACGTGCTGACTTCTTGTACGCCTTGTTCCAGTCATTCCCCAGTTCGCTCATCGCAAACAAGACTCGACGATGCACAGGCTTGAGACCGTCACGCGCATCAGGCAAGGCACGACCAACGATAACACTCATCGCATAATCGAGATACGACTGCTTCAATTCGTCTTCAATATTAACTGGAAGGATTTCTTTCGCTTGATCACCCATATGGACAGCGTTCCTGTTTATTCTGATTATTAAAATAAAGGTCGCGATTCTAACATATTTGAATGTCAAAAGTGACCATATTTAAACTTTTTGAAGACTAAAAACTGGAGACTATGCGAGGAACTACTAAGCTGATAGATAAACCCACGGCTTCTATATAGCGCCCTTTTATTATGTACAGACTAGCGTACCCTCAACTATGAAAAAATTCTTACTTGTTGAAGACAGCTCGATTGTTGTAAAAATCATCAAACACATCAACAAAAGCAATGCTGGCTTCCCTTTTGACATC
>NZ_LWGE01001399.1:0-4394 GCF_001635315.1 Oleiphilus sp. HI0123 | reverse complement strand
CCTGACTTTTAATTTTTGCGTCATTAAAACGTTTTTTAGTTCCCATTACGCCACCTCCAAACCGGAGCATATCTGATCGACATCATCGTCATAGGAGGTCATCACATCTCCTTCAAGCTCTTCTAGGTAATGCAGGTACACTTCAGTCGTATTGATGCTAGAGTGCCCTAAACGATCCCGAATATAAGACAAAGGGTTTCCCCGATAATTTGGATTGTTTCGTAAGCCGTATAGCTTCATCGTGGCATAGGTATGTCGCAAACTATGCAAAGTGATACCTTTGCGACCCACTATGCTCTGAAGCTCTTTGTTTAGGATCGTGCCCTTAATTGAGTAGGGCTGACCAAAGCGATTTAGAAATAACGGCGCTTGCTCATCAATTCCGTTCTCGACTAAAAGACCGTGCCGATCATGCAGTTTGTATTGCCACAGTCGTTCATACAAAGCGATAGGGATGTGAATGGACCGAGCCTTACTGCCTTTGGTTTTCATGTCCAATGGATTTAGATCAACGACGACAATCGAGCTACCGCGCTTCATTGCAGGGTCTTGGATAAATTTCTCAGGAAACGTTAGCAGCTCTTCTTTACGCATACCTGTTTGCAGAGCCATGCGATAAACAAGGTGTTGAGACATGAAGCTCTCACGCTTTAACAGCGCTTTGATTTCTTGCTTGGAGAGTACCTTTAGGCGACTCTTTTTTTCTTTCAGCATCACGTTTGGCGAACTTGTTATGCCACCACTTGTATCTGTGTGAGCAAGAAACCCTTTTGGCTTAGATATGATGATAGTTTCAATGTCGTAGGGAACAGAATCAATCCATTCTCTGCGTCTTGCGTACTCATAGAACTTGATGATAGTGCGTAACCTGCCATTGACCGTATTGGGGCTCAGGCCAAGATCAATCGACCAATCCCGATATGCGCCAATCACAGAATGTTCATAGGTGGCTAGACTTGCTCTCCAATCAAGATCATTTGCTTCAAGGTAAGAAAAATAGTCGTACAAATCCTGACCGTATCTGAGCCAGCTCTTCACACTTGAAACTCGACCTCGGGTAATACAGTAATAAACTAGGAACTGATGAACCTCCCAAACTAACTGCATTTCATTATCAACAATCAAAGGAAACTCAGCATAAGGTTGGCCGTTGAGTTTAAAGTCTTCTGTGGCTTGAATGAGTCTCATGCAGCATTGACCTTTATTTCTCTAAACCCAATTCTCTGCGCAACTAAAAACGCTGAATCTAATGTTTTAAACGTTCTTGGACTGACTCTTTGTGAATCTAAAATAATGGGCTCGCCAGACTTTCTTCCAAACTGAAGGCACCAACCTTCACTCATCACATTTCTGACAATGGTTGCAGACTTAACGTCACCACTATCAAATAACATTTTGATTGATTGTTCTTGCATAAAGCCCCTTTTGATAAATCATTATTTGTATTTTGATGTTGCTCAAATACAGGAAACAAAAACACAAATACTGTTCATCTATACAGCTAATATATGACCATTAACTAATTATGCAAGGCTTTTTTAAATATTGTTTTTATTAATCTTTATGAGTAAGGGCTTTATAACTCATGAACATAAATATTCCTCTTTAAATTATTGTCGTTTTAGTCAATTGAGTCGTGAGAAGTTCTCGGTCTTTGATTCGTCATTTCGCTCTCTATTTCACTCTCCATGTCACTAGACATTTTCTCGTGTTCGTGTAGATAGTTGTCGGCGCTAAAGCCGAAATCATCTGGGTGGGAGGTGTGCGAGTATCCATGCAATTGCTGCAACAACAGCAAAACACCAAGCGATATTAGAAAAACATTCGCTGCATTACTGAAGTTTTTAAATGACTTGGTTTTGCGCCAAATAGCCAATAAACCAAGCATGACAGTCAATGCGGCAATTTGACCGAGTTCGACACCTAAGTTGAACGAAAGAATTTTAAGCACTAACCCTTCTTCAGATAACGGGAGCATTTGTAGGCGGGTTGAAAGACCAAAGCCATGAATCAAACCAAAAACGAAGACCATCAAAAGCAGATTCGGAGAAGCGATGTTTAAATACTTCTTAAACCCACCCAGATTATCAAAACCTTTGTATATGACGGTCAACGCAATGACTGCATCTATAAGATAGTAATTTGCTTGGATCTGATAAAGCGTTGCAAAAAGCAGCGTGATCGAATGACCAATTGTAAAAGCAGTGACAAACTTAACAATGTCATTAAATCGAGTCAGAAAGAAAACAACCCCAAAAAGAAAGAGTAAATGGTCATAACCGGTGACCATGTGGCTTGCGCCTAACTCAATAAAATCCCAGTTAGTTGCTTCTAAGGCTTTTGCCTTATCTGCTTCGGACATGCCATGCCCGAAAACGACGCTACAGATAAAATAGAAACCAACGGCGATGGGCCATCGGCATTTTTTAAATACGGATAACATTATTTACCTCAATAATAAGTTCTAGCTTACGCTAGTAAAATTTTATGTTTTAAACGAGAGAGGGAAATAATTTTGGCGGTGCTCTAGCCTTAACATTAGAGCGAAAATGGAAGCTGCGATATGCAAAGGACTTGTCAAAATAGAACTGAGTGACGTTTTTCTGTTCATCGCACGAAAAACTAGTGACTAAGACTGCTTGAGGCTCTAGGTCATTGAGCCACTTTACATATTTAACGATCCAGTCTTGGCTTAGCTCGACGACCTGGTTCGTGTGACTATTTTGATCAAAAGCATCAGCATGATGAGACGCAACATTGTGCGAATGTGCTACTTGTGCGTGAGAATGGCCCGCCCCGTCATGATTATGGTTGGATGCCAAATGAATATGCGCCGAAGCAGACTGCATTGTCAGAAATGCAATCGCTAAGAAAAGTTGCCAGATTTTGCTTGTCAAAATAGTGCGCATGAACGAGCCAGATATTTGGGATCAATGGATTATAATGACGGATTCATTTCGATACTATCAATTATTCATGAAGGAATATTTAAAAATAAACGTAGTAAGAGATAATATTCATACCAAAAGAGAGGGTCAGCCTCAAGGAGAAGTCTTCCGTACTATCAGGCACCAAAGGCTTCTAAGGTGTTAATAAATATTGTGCGACAGCCTTTAAGTCGTTCCAGCTCATGTATCCGGTGCTATGCTCTACTACCTCACTCATACTGCCGCCAAACACATCGCCATCATGTTTGATTCCGGTCTGTAAGGCGTAGGCAAGATCATCCTCAGTCCAGCCATTTTCCTTTAGATTAGCCGCCGTGATAGCAGGAACCTTATTGTTGTTAGCATCATAACCACCAGCAAAAGTCTCTTGACTGTTCAAAGCGCCAAAAAGATTCCTTGGTGTATGGCAAGCGCCGCAGTGTGCGGCTACCTCAACCAGGAATTTTCCTCGATTGAGCTGATCGACTGACGCTGAATTCGCCACTGAAGCAGATGGGCTAAAAAACATGGCTCGCCATAGCTTTAAACCTTCACGAAAATTGAATGGAAACATTATAGACTGCTCGGGGTCTGGTTCAGCGACTGGCGGTACGGTTTGAAACGCTACCCATAAATCGGCTACATCTTGATCAGAAAACTTCTCGTAAAACGTGTATGGAAAAGCCGGATAATACGGCTTTCCTTCAGGTGAAATACCTTCTCTTAGTGCTGTCGAAAATTGTTGAAATGTCCACGCCCCAATACCATGTTTCGGGTCTGAAGTTAGGTTTGGCGCACGAAAATCACCGAAAGGCGTGGTTAAAGGTTTTCCTCCTGATAAGAATTTACCGCCGGAGTCGATATCAGTATGGCAAGCAATACATCCTGATATTCGCGCCAAGTAAGCGCCCCGAGCTGTATTTCCATTAATATCTTTTGAACTAAAACTTGGAGACAGGGGCATCCAAAGCCAATATAGAAGCGCCCCCCCTAAAAGCAATAGAAGCAAGCAAAAGCTGTAGTAGCGGCGAGGCATTCCTGTCATTTCTCGATGCGGTATTTTTTATGGCACGAAGCACAGCTCTGCCCAATCATACGAAACAAGCCAGCGCTCGGTTTGGAAGCAAGGTGTTCATCACTCATGTTGTCTAGCCCCCGTTGCGCTCCCATTGCTGCTTGACCTTGGGCACCCATCATTCCCTGGCCTCTCATTTGCTCCCCCATGCGACCATTCATAGGGCCCGATTCTCCCATCATGCTATGGCCGGACATATGATTTGAATTACCCATCATGGTATTCCCCATACCATTTTCTGGTTCCACATTCTGATTGTTGGCAGCTCCATCGTGCAAGGCCTGCCCTAAGCGTTCTAGATTGCGTGCTAAGCGCTGAAAATTCTCCCACTCATTCCATATTTCAGCAGTCGCCTCGCTAGGCATATTTAAACTGCCATCGGGAAAAAGCTT
>NZ_LWGE01001398.1:0-4240 GCF_001635315.1 Oleiphilus sp. HI0123 | reverse complement strand
GAAGCTTATTATTAAGCCAAGCCTTTGATGCAGCGATCTATTTTCGGCGAAACATCCTGGCTTGAAGAGCGTCTTCCAACTGCTTTTGCTCACGCTTGTCGGCAAGTGCGTTTTCCTCATCCTTGTAGCGCTGAATAAGGTCTGCCAAGCCTTTGGTTTTTTGGTGCAAAGCTGACCACTTTTCTTTGGTAATATTGAACGCTTTTTGTCCCTGATCAACAACAAGCTGTTGTTGCTGGATTGCGACATCAATTTGATTAACAAAGTGCAAGCTTGACTGCAATTGAGTAACGCTCTGGACGCTACCAAGGCCTCGCTTCATATCAGCAAGGTATTGATTATGATATTGTTTGAGATTATCCATTTGCGCAGTCTGATCGTCCAAATAGCGCTTTGCAGCTGTCATCTGCTCCAAAGCCGCTTGCTCGTTTCGCACTGCCTGATCAAGAACTACCTTCAAACGCTGCGACTTCTTCATAGACAACCTTATAGACTGTAGCGCAAGCTAGATTATTGCGCTTGAGCTGCAGCAGCAATCGTTTGTGACATTTCCGCTATCGCTCTGGGCGCTTCAGACTCCTCAGTTAATCCCTGCCGCAGGAACTGCTTCATCTTTTCAATTCTTTCGATAGCAAAATCAGTTTGTGGGTCAGAACCTTTAACATAAGCTCCGACGCTAATTAAGTCTCTGGCTTGCTGATACCTTGCATAGATTTGTTTGAAGCGCTGTGCATTCTGTAAATGCTCAGCACTGATGATATGAGGCATAACTCGACTGATCGAAGCCTCGACATCGATCGCTGGATAATGGCCCTCTTCGGCCAAGCTACGAGAGAGCACGATATGACCATCCAAAATAGCCCTGGCGGCGTCTGCAATAGGATCTTGCTGATCGTCACCCTCAGTGAGAACCGTGTAAAAAGCAGTAATGGAACCGCCTCCTTTCTTACCATTCCCCGCACGTTCGACGAGTTGAGGCAGTTTGGCAAACACCGAGGGTGGATAGCCCTTTGTCGCGGGAGGCTCCCCCACAGACAATGCAATTTCACGCTGCGCTTGCGCATATCGAGTCAGTGAGTCCATTAACAAAAGCACGTTTTTACCCTGATCACGAAAATATTCCGCTATCCGAGTCGTTAGCATCGCAGCTCGCAGACGCATCAAAGGCGAGTCATCAGCAGGCGAAGCAATTACCACTGCACGCTTTAGCCCTTCTTCACCCAGGATATCCTCAATAAACTCTTTTACCTCACGTCCACGCTCTCCGATTAAGCCTACGACAACAATATCGGCCGTAGTAAATCGGGTCATCATACCCAAGAGCATACTTTTACCAACACCGCTACCTGCAAACAAGCCTATTCGCTGACCAACGCCGACAGCCAAGAGACTGTTTATGGCTTTAATCCCGACATCCAAGGACTCACGAATTGGCGCTCTGGCAAGCGGGTTAATCACCGCACCATTAAAAGGTATACGGGTTTCAGCTTCTAATGGACCGTGGTCATCCAATACGTTTCCGGCACCGTCAAGCACACGCCCAAGCAAGCCCCACCCTACAGCGACTTCACCAATGGAGTCAGCTGGCGTAACCAGGGCACCCGGCTTCAAACCATCCGCAGCAACAAGTGGCATCAAAAATGTACGATCATCCTCAAAGCCGACCACTTCAGCCTCGATCAAGTCACCCGAAACAGAATGAATAAGGCAACGATCACCAACAACACTTTGGCAACCAACAGCCTCTAAGGTAAGACCGACCATGCGCGTCAAGCGCCCGCTAAATTGTGGTGCCACCTGCGTCGGAACAGAATCAGCCAGTACACCAAGATTCGCAGCTATATTACTAGCAGTGTTGATTTCAAGCAGATCACTCATCTTCAGGGCCAGGTGTTAGTTGTTCATCTAATTCCCCAGAAGTACTGGTGTCCTCGGTATCCTCGGTGCCCGGCAACTCGGAATCTTGTATTTCATGATCAAGCTTGCGCAGTTCATCATCGCCTGTTTCAGGTTCCTCTTTCAAGGTGTCAGCCGAATAGTCACTCAGACTATCAATCGTCACTGGCACTTCTTGAGTACCTGAAGCTGTATTATTGACAGCGGTATCCAGCATACTCTGAACAGCTTTTTGAAATCGTTTTTCAACGGTATAGTCAATCACCTGAGCTGAAGTCTTCAGTAAGAAGCCACCCGCTATAACACTTGGATCTTTCACTAGCTCAATACCAGAACCTAAAGCCTCTAGTGCTTTTGAAACAGTTTCATAATCCTGCTCATTGACCTTTAACATTGCCCCTGAGTCCAGCGCTGGCAAACCTTCCATGACTCGAGACAAAGCCAGTGTAAGGCTTGCACTATCAATATTGAGCTCTCGGTGAATCACTGCTCTGGAAAGCGCAACCGCAACATTTAACATCGCCTCTTCAACGACTTGCTGTTGCTGCTGAATGGGGTTAACCAACTGGTTCATTAGGGCATCTAGCTGTGACAATTTTTCGGCAATTTCACCCTGGCCTTGGGCAACCCCTTGTTCGTAACCTTCACTTTTACCGGCCTCCAAACCTTCTGCATGACCCGCAGCACGACCGTCCTCTGAACCTTTAGCGAAACCATCTCGATGGCCTTCTTCAAAGCCGGAGTCATATGCCTGCTTAGTTATTGATTCAATTTGCTGTGCAGTCGGTGGTTTGACTTTCTCCTTTCTGGCGTTTTCTGCCTGACTAGCCGCACGACCGGGATCGCCAATATTCGGCAGCTCCCAGCGTTCGTAGGCGCTCAGTTCACCTAAAGGGACACGCTTGTTTTTGTCACTCATGCTATATCATCGCTTCGCCAGATCCGCCCAGCGCAATTTCACCGGATTCAGACAAGCGTCGAGCAATGGTGAGTATCTCTTTCTGCGCACCTTCTACCTCACTCACCTTAACAGGACCTTTCGCCTCAAGGTCATCACGGAGTAATTCGGCAGCACGCTTAGACATATTCTTAAAGATTTTTTCTTGTAATTCAGTATCAGCACCCTTGAGTGCAACAATAAGAATATCTGAGGAGACTTCCCTGAGGAGCGTTTGTATCCCTCTATCATCAACATCCTTGAGATTATCGAAGACAAACATCAGCTCTTCTATCTCAGTACCGAGTTCAGCATCAACTTCTTTGATACTATCCATCAAGTCGGCTTCAATAGTTGTATCAATAAAGTTCATAATATCTGCCGCACACTTGACACCACCGATCTTACTGGTCTTAGTCGCAGCGTTACCCGAGAACTGTTTTTCGAGAATATCATTCAGCTCTTGCAAAGCCTGTGGCTGAATGCTTTCGAGAGAAGCGACACGCATAATAACGTCAAGACGTACCTTTTCGTCTAATACGCCTAGCACTTCAGCAGCCTGATCTGATTCAAGATATGACAATACAATGGCCTGAATCTGTGGATGCTCATAACGTATAAGCTCCGCTACAGCACGACCATCCATCCATTTAAGCGTATCTAAACCAGTTGTATTACCACCAACAAGAATTCGGTCAATTAAGCTATCCGCCTTGTCCTGACCTAAAGCCTCTGTCAGCATATTCTTGATATACTCATCAGAACCGATTCCCATACCCGTTTGGGATCCGACAGCCTCCAGAAACTCGATCATTACCCCTTCGACCTGTTCCTGACTAATATCTTTCAATGCCGCCATAGAGGTACCCACCCGCTGTACTTCTTTTGGCCCCATATGCTTCAAAACCTGGGCAGCGTCCGCTTCACCCAGGCTCATTAGTAAAATCGCAGCAGCATCTACCCGCGAAACTTTTGGCAGCTTTTTATCGCCGTCACCATCAGTCATCTACATTTACCCATTGACGAATTACCTGAGCAACCCTAGCAGGGTCCTCAGCAATCAAACCTTTCAAGGCATTAAGTTGTCGATCAAAACCTTCCGAAGCCCCCGGTAACAGAAACTCATCAGAGGCACTCAAAGTAACTCGTTCTCCTGCCTCACCTTCACTCATGGCATCCATCTGTGCCAAACCGTCCTCATCTCCCGCTAAAGCAAGCTCTTTCGCTTGAGCGCCAGCTTCAGAAAGATTCTTAAACACTGGTCGAATGACGGTAAAGATAATAATCAAGGCGAACAACATTGCTATGCCTTTGGGCACCAGCTCTTTGAACCACGCCTGTTCCCATATTTCCGGCTCTTGTACGGCTTCCACAAACTTAGGTGCAAAAGGCGTATTAATCACATTT
>NZ_LWGE01001397.1:0-5344 GCF_001635315.1 Oleiphilus sp. HI0123 | reverse complement strand
GCTCTTTATGACGCAGGTGCACTAACGACGCGATCATTTAATCTAAAGGGTAACTTAACAGCTCTGCCAGTTGCTGCTCCCAGAAGTCTGCAATAGCTTCAATTGGGGCTGCCCGAACCACTTCCAATACAAAACCGAGGGTTAGCATCAGGCGAGCCTGTTCATGCGTTACGCCACGCGTTTTAAGGTAGTACAGTTCAGTTTCGTCTAACTGACCAATGGTTGTACCGTGAGCACATTTCACGTCATCGGCATAAATTTCCAGCTCGGGCTTGGAATCGATTTCAGCAGACGATGAAAGAAGAAGGTTCTTGTTACTCATTGAACCTAAGGTCTTCTGTGCGTCCGGGTGAATGTGAATTCGGCCATTAAAGACGATATGGGACTTATTGTCGGCAATACAACGGTAAGTCTCATTACTGGTGCAGTTTGGTGCAATATGTTCGATACAGGTATGGTTATCGTAATGCTGCTGACCGGTGGTGACAGTAACACCGTTAAGATCACACTCAGCACCTGCTTCTAACATCTGCACGTGCAAGTCGTGACGACCCACTTGGCTGCCCAAACCTAAAGAGTAGCTCTTGAAGTTAGCGTTACGATAGAGCGCGACACCGGTAAAACCGATTTGCTTGGCTGGCGTAGATTCAAGGTTCATACGCAAGTACTTTACATGAGCATTATCAGCAATACGCAGGTCACATACACTGTTAACAAGCCCTTGAGCACCTTCTTCGGCGTCAATGACGAGTTCTTCAATAAAGGTTGCTTCGGCATTTGCTTCAACGTTAATGAAAACGCGTGGCTGGCTCAGGCCGCTAGCATTGCTATGAAAAACCAACTTGAGTGGTTTGCCCAGTTGAGTATTCTTCGCAACGTTGATGAACAAGCCATCTTGCATCAAACCCGCATTCAGTTTTGCAAACAGCAAATGCTCTGCAGAATTACTTATGCTATTGGCGACAAGCTCGCACTCTTTCTCATCAAGAGAAGACAAACTTTTGATGGTGATACCCGCTTGTGACAAGGCATCAGCGTCATAGCTTGGCGCATTATTATTGGCGATCAGTATCGTGTTGCAATCAAGCTCGTAGCTCACTTGGTAGGGGGTAGCGATGGCCGTTGCTGGTGAAAAGCTTTCAGGAAGCTTCAAGTGCTTCGCTGAGTATTTCCAGGCTTCGGTTTTTCGGGTAGGCACAGCCGTTTGTGACAGGGCTGCCATACTTTCTTCGCTATATTTTTTCAGTGACTCGGGTAAGTCAGAAGACTTATTTAGACCGAAATCAATATCACTTAATAAGGTCATTACCGTGTCCCTAAGCTTTGTCTTCTTCGATGCCTAACCAGCCGTAGCCCTTTTCTTCAAGCTCAAGCGCGAGTTCCTTACCACCAGACTTAATAATCTGGCCGTTAGCAAGAACGTGAACGTAGTCAGGAACGATATAATCAAGTAAACGCTGGTAGTGAGTGACCATGACTACTGCACGCTCTGGTGAGCGCAGAGCATTAACGCCGTCAGCAACCACTTTAAGTGCGTCGATGTCTAGTCCGGAGTCGGTTTCGTCAAGAATCGCGAGTGATGGTTCAAGCATTAGCATTTGCATGATTTCATTACGCTTCTTTTCACCGCCAGAGAAACCTTCATTGACACCACGCTTCAAGAAAGATGGGTCTAGGTTAACTTGCTGAATCTTTGCTTTGGCTTGCTTCATGAATTCAGCCGCGTTCATTTCGTCCAGACCGCGGTGCTGGCGAATATTATTGATCGCAGTTTTCATAAATTGCAGGTTGCTAACGCCAGGAATCTCAACCGGATATTGGAAAGCTAGAAAGACACCTTCACGTGCTCTGTCTTCAGTTGACATGTCTAGCAAATCTTTGCTTTCGAAGTCGATACTGCCGTCTGTTACTTCATAAGCTTCATTGCCTGCAAGCACTTGCGATAAAGTACTTTTACCCGAGCCGTTTGGCCCCATAATCGCGTGAACTTCGCCTGCCTTCACTTCAAGGTTTAAGCCTTTCAGGATTTGTTTGCCTTCAACATTGGCATGTAAATTTTCGATCTTTAGCATTGTCTCTCTCTTTAATGCTTTTGGTCATCCCCGCCAGGGCAGGGGCCATTGTATTTTAATTGATTTAGAGTCTTATTAACCGACGGAGCCTTCAAGGCTGACTTCTAATAGTTTTGTTGCTTCGACAGCAAATTCCATCGGTAGCTCTTTAAATACTTCTTTACAAAATCCGTTAACGATCATTGATACTGCATGTTCCGCATCAATGCCACGTTGCTGACACAAGAACAGCTGGTCATCACTAACTTTCGATGTGGTGGCTTCGTGTTCAACGACTGCTGATTTATTCTTACTTTCGATGTAAGGGAAAGTGTGAGCGCCACACTTATCACCAATCAATAGCGAGTCACACTGAGTATAGTTTCGAGCGTTCTCGGCGCCAGGGCCAATACGAACCAAACCGCGATAGCTGCTGTCACTCTTACCGGCTGAAATACCTTTAGAAATGATAGTGCTTGAGGTGTTTTTACCCAAGTGAATCATTTTTGTTCCGGTGTCAGCTTGCTGGAAGTTATTGGTCAGTGCCACAGAGTAGAATTCACCAACACTGTTATCACCTCGCAAAATACAGCTTGGATACTTCCAGGTAATTGCTGAGCCGGTCTCAACCTGAGTCCAGCTAACCTTGGAGTTTTTACCGATACAAGACGCGCGCTTGGTCACAAAGTTGTAGATACCACCCTGACCATTTTCATCACCTGGGTACCAGTTTTGAACCGTTGAGTATTTGATCTCGGCGTCATCAAGAATGACGAGTTCCACAACGGCTGCATGAAGCTGGTTCTCGTCACGCATCGGTGCGGTACAGCCTTCAAGATAGCTGACATGGCTGCCTTCATCGGCAACGATCAATGTTCGTTCGAACTGCCCGGTGTTTGCTTCATTGATACGGAAATAAGTGGATAGTTCAAGTGGGCAGCGAACGCCTTTCGGGATATATACAAAGGAGCCGTCACTGAATACGGCAGAGTTAAGTGCCGAGTAATAATTGTCACGTTGGGGGACAACACTTCCTAAATACTTTTTGACTAGCTCGGGGTATTCGTGAACTGCTTCAGAAATAGGGCAGAAGATAACGCCAGCTTCCGTAAGCTTCTCTTTGAAGGTAGTACCGATAGAGACACTGTCGAAAACAGCATCAACTGCAACACCTGCCAAACGAGCACGCTCATGTAATGGTATGCCCAGTTTCTCGTAAGTTTCGAGCAGTTTAGGGTCGACTTCATCCAAACTTTGCGGCGCATCGTCCGGGTTTTTGGGAGCGGAAAAATAAGCGATGTCGTTAAAGTCGATTTCCGGGAAGTTTACCTGCTGCCATTCGGGTTGTTCCATATCCAGCCAGCTTTGATAAGCTTTCAAACGCCACTCTAGTAACCACTCAGGCTCATTCTTTTTTGCCGAAATACGACGAATGACATCCTCGTTTAATCCGGGTTCAAAGGTTTCTGACTCAATATCGGTCACAAACCCATGCTCATACTCTCGTTTAATCAGGTCTTTTACGGCCTTATCGGAGTCAGACATGCTTTTAAGCTCTCCCAAAAATAAGATATATCCGTTTGATAAAACAGGTTTTTTATCAAGCTGGTGTCATAGAATTTAGCGAATTATATAATAACCAAGTAATTTAGTCAGGTATTTTGATGCCACCTGAACAAAAAATAGTAAAAACGGTCAACTTCGATAAACTTCCAGAGGGCGCGTATTGTAGCTTTTTTTTCCAAAAAAATCAGATTTAGTACAATTAAAATACATTGCTTAGGCTAAGATAGGTATATATTCGGTAAGGAAGGAATAGATGGCTGTTTACACTCAATTGACTCGTTCACAAATAGACAAGCTTCTCGAGTCATATGACTTAGGTGAGCTTGTTGGCTTTAGCGAGATTAGCGCTGGTATTGAGAATACCAATTATTTTCTAGATACCTACCCAAAAAGCGGGGGCGAAGAAGCGGATAAAGGCGCCGTGAGGTATGTTCTTACTCTTTTCGAGAGCATGGAAAAAAACACTTTACCCTTTTTCAATGAGCTGACGACGCACCTGGCCCGAGAAGGTTTTAAAGTTCCTGCGCCAGTATTGACTAAGCAAGGCGAAGCAATTTTCGAACTTGAGCAAAAGCCTGGAATGATCGTTCAATGCTTGTCTGGTAAGGCAGTGGGCAAACCCAAGGTTACACAGTGTGAGGCGATGGCTGAATATCTGGCAAGTATGCACCTGGCTTTAAGGGACTTTCCAAGAAGTCGCCCTTTAGCGCGAGATAGCGATTGGATGTTGGCGCAGAAGGCGCTTTTGCAACAGAGTGCTATGCCAGAAGAAGACTTTGACTTACTAGAGCAGTCAATATTCAGATATAGCAATGAATATGGAAGTGCCACCCAAGACTGCCCTCAGGGTATCGTTCATGGCGACTTATTTCGTGACAATGTCTTGTTTCGGCGGGATGAGGTTTCAGGGGTCATTGATTTCTATCATGCCTGTCAGGCTACCTTGTTATTTGACTTGGCGGTGATGGCGAATGATTGGGCGTGGAATGCATCGAAAGGAGATTATGATGAGGGCTTGCTGAGAGCAATAACTCAGGCTTATCAGTCGCATCGACCCTGGACTGACAGGGAACGAGAGGTTTGGCCCAGGTGTCTTGAGCTTGGCGCCTTAAGGTTCTGGATTAGCCGTTTGGTTAGTTACTATCTGCCAGGTTATCAGCAACATTCTGTAGAGGGTGATACCGCCAAAAACCCGGATGAAATGAAGGCTATTTTACTTCGAGCGCAAGCGCTATAAGTAAAATAGCTAATTTCTTTACCGTATATCCTACTCAAACAAAGCATTAATGTTGGTGTTGAAACTAATATCAACCAGGTTCCAACCTTCTTGAGGCTGGTAGTAATTTAGTTCCCAAACTAAGGCGGCTGAAGGGTACTTCAGCAAATAGCTTATTTTATAGAAATGCTCCCCGACCGACTCTTGCTTCAAAAGTGCAAAGGAAAGCGGCTTGCCCTGACGTGCTTCAAGCATCTTCATATCGTGGGAGATCTTTTTGCCACGTTCCTCAAACTGCTCAGGACTGACGCCAATATAAGCAGACATAAGCGAATAAGCGCTGTCATATTCCGCTTGAACGACTTGGCTCATAAAGTAGTCACTGACTTTATTGATCTTATCTTTGCTGGCGAGAGGCTTGGCCAAACTTAGGCTGCTAAAAGTAATGAGTGATATGCAGCAGATTAATAAGCTGATTTGGCGCAAAGTGAGGTCCCCTATATTTAAGTAG
>NZ_LWGE01001396.1:0-6664 GCF_001635315.1 Oleiphilus sp. HI0123 | reverse complement strand
ATCTCCTCATCATAGAATGGTGAGAAGATTTTTTATTATATTACAATTTGTAACCGTCATCCCTGACGGAAGTAGCCTGTGTTATTTACAGTAGGCCAAGTTCCTTCAAGCTCTTTTCAGCAACTTTTGAAGGTAGTGGAACGTAACCGTCTTTTACCACAACTTCCTGACCTTGCTGAGACAATACTGACTTAACAAACTCTGCTTCAAGTGGAGACAAGTCTTTGTTAGGCGCTTTATTGATGTAAACATATAGGAAGCGAGATAGTGGATATTTGCCTGTTACCGCGTTTGCTGAAGTCGCTTCAACAAATGGCTGGCTTGCTTTTTTGCTAAGTGGTAGTGCGCGAACAGATGCAGTCTTGTAACCGATACCTGAGTAACCGATACCGTTGATAGACTCAGATACGCCCTGAACAACTGATGCTGAACCTGGCTGCTCATTTACGTTGTTCTTGAAGTCACCTTTACATAGTGCTTTCTTTTTGAAGTAACCGTAAGTACCTGATACAGAGTTACGACCGAAAAGCTGAACAGTTTGGCCAGCCAAGTTACCCGTCACACCCAAGTCACCCCAAGTTTTTACTTCTTTGTCGAAGCCACACTTACGAGTAGATGAAAAAACCGCGTCGATCTGAGGAATAGTCAAACCTTTGATTGGGTTATCTTTGTTTACGAATACTGCTAATGCATCGATTGCAACTGGAACGGCTGTTGGCGCATAACCGTGACGCTTTTCGAATGCGCCGCGCTCTTTGTCTTTCATCATACGGCTCATTGGGCCAATGTTTGAGGTACCTTCAGTCAAAGCTGGAGGCGCAGTTGAAGAACCCGCTGCTTGAATCTGAATGTTTACATTTGGGTAGTTACGCTTAAAGTCTTCGGCCCAAAGTGTCATCAGGTTTGCCAAGGTATCAGAACCAACACTTGAAAGGTTGCCTGAAACGCCACTGGCTTTCTCGTATTTAGGAAGGTTTGGATCAACATCTGCGTGTGCAGTGCTCACAGCACCTAATGTACTGAGGGCTAAGATACTAACTATTTTCTTTATCATCTTGAGTGCTCCTAAGTGGCTTAATTGCCGAAAAATTTGTTTGCTTACTTTCTTGATGAGGCCACTATAAAGATGCAATGTTACAGTTATGTGACAGCTCCGTCTTGTTTGTCACATAAGTGTCATAAGAATGTAAAAAAACTGTTAGATCCCATATCTACGGGGCTTAGCGGGGAGTTGTTGTATTGCTTAGATAGCTAAATCTAAGAAAGTCGCTTCGGCATTGACCAATTTTTATGACAAAAAATGAAATATTCGGGGCCAGTTCAAGTTTTGGTCACATGTGTATGATTTTCACTGGCACTTTTCCGATCTTGGCTATACTGAAAGCAAGCCGCTTTATTAAAGGAAAGAGATCAAATGAATTCATCTGAATCGGGTTTGGGGCCTTCGGGTCGTCTGACTTTGCAAGTCATTGCGATGCCTCGTAATACCAATGTACATGGTGACATTTACGCTGGCTGGTTAATGGAACAGATGGATTTGGCCGCAGCGACCGCAGCGAGCCAGATATCTAAAGGCCGCTCAGCGACTGTTGCGATTGAAAGAGTAGAGTTTTTATCGCCAGTTTCTATCGGTGACCAAGTAAGTTGCTATACCGAGCTAATGGATACCGGGCGTAGTTCGATGAAAATTCGAGTAGAGGTTTTCGGAACCGATACACGAGGTAGTCAAACCCGTAAGATTACCGAAGCTGTTTTTATCTATGTGGCCATTGATGAAATGGGCGGTATCAGGGCGCTACCAAATAGCGATTAGGCGCTTGAAAGCCTAGTCCAATACAGTAAAGAAGCGATCTGCTGTTTCTTTACTGAATGTGCGTAGCTCTTTATCTTCGAATTCGACTGAAAAAGCATTTCCTGACTCTTCTTTTACCCAACCTAAGCCAAGTACTACATGCTTAACCGTATTTGCGAACCATATTGCACTGCTCGTTGAAGTATTTTCTGAAGCCATATCACTAGCGACCAAGGTGCACCGTAACTCTTCTGCATATTGCCTCGTAATACGACTTGGTTTGCCTAATGCGACTTCTATTTGCTTACTATCCAGAGCACTTCCCAACGCTGTGCTTTGCGGGATATTAAGCTCATGCTGGAAACGTGAAATTTGAGCTTTGCTGTTCGAAACATCTTCAGGAATAAGGAGGTGTAAGCATTCTTTGGCACGCGTCATTGCGACGTATAACAGACGCCTTTCACTTTCGAGCAAGGCTTTGCTTAGCATTTCATCTTTGTAGGTATAGGGCAGGGTTTTGTTGTTGAGACCGGGAATAATGACTTGTTTCCACTCGAGGCCTTTTGCGCGATGAATGGTCGATAGCTGGACCGTATCGGTTTTTTTAGTCTTATGGTTATGTTGCTCGGAGTCTTGTTGTAGCTTAATAAAAAGCTTGAGCGTATCTTCGAGGCTAAGCTTGTGTTGAGCTAGAAAGCGGGCAATTCCCTGAATTGAGGCGACTTTTTCCTCTGCATGATCGTGGCTCAGGCTAAGAGAACGAATCCCTTCATATAATTCAGTTTCATTAAAATAGCTTGCAAAGGTCGCGGCTAAGGGCTGCGGTTTGTTCTCTAGCGCATTCAGTGCTCTTGCCAGCCGTTCTAATTTTATAGCTTGTATACGCTTAATATCTTCAGGTATGGCTTCCTTGGTCAATTGTCCCCAATTGCTGTCATGCTGAGCAAGTGTATGACAAAAGGCCTTGATCTGTGTGTCGGGTAAACCCACATGTGGAAAATGAAACAGAAGGTCCAGTTTCAAAGCCCGTTGCTCAGTAGACATGGTTTTAAAGTGTCCACATGCCAACTCCAACAGTGCGCAAATACTTTGCGCTTCATTGGAGTGGAATACACCGGGGTAGCCATCCATATGGTAATTGATGCCGGCTTCTAACAACGCGAGCTCAATGCCCACCGTCTGACTCCAAACTCGCGTGAGAATTGCATACTGAGACAAATCCTGAGAAGGGGTGCCTGAGAGGATATCAATCACTGTCTTGGGGTCATCTTTAGACTTGTGTACTTCTACCCGGGTAGAGGGGTTTGACTCATGTGATTTGCAAAGCAGTGCTTGTCGCCCTGAGTTGTGGGAAATCAGGTGGTTCGCTAATAAAGAAACGCAATGCCCATAGCGGAATGAGTAGCTCAAATTGAGCTTCTGCGTCCCTGGAAACTGTTGGGAAAAGCCGTTAATGATGTATTCGGGTTTTGCGCCGCGGAACTCGTATATCGTCTGATCAGGGTCGCCAACGACGGTCACTTTGGCGCGGTCCCCTGCGATATAGCTTAACAGTGCGTGCTGAAGGTCGTTGGTGTCCTGGTATTCATCGACCAGCACAATATCCATCTTGTTGCTAACAAGCTTTTCTAAAGAGGGATTTTGCTGAATAGCGATCACGGTATCGTAAAGCATATCCGTGTAGCTGATTCTGGCGTTGTGTTTTCGCCAGCTTTCGAAGACATCAAACAATTGAGGAAGAAAGCCGAACTTATCGCTCAAATCAAGATCATAGAGGGTTTGTTGAGGTGACAGCAGGCCATTTTTAACGGATTCGATAAACTGGTGGCCTGCTTCAACGTAATCTTTCTTATTACGTTTGGCATCTTTAAGGGCTTCGGAATCAAGTATTTGATTTAGCATTCGCCAGATATGAAAGTCGATCTCCTTATCACTGAGGATTTGTTTATTAAATGGTCGCAGTTGCCCTTCTTGAATAAAACGTTGGTATAGCCGATAACCCATCGCATGAAAGGTTCGCACCTCGGGAAGGCGGCTATGGTGGTTACCGATCCGTCTTAGTTTGGCGGCAAAGTCGGTCTTTGCTGCTTTGTTGAACATTAGGATGAGAATTCGCCGTGCATCATGGCCCTGGCTCAATAGATATACTATCCGATGAGCTAGGGTCGTTGTTTTACCGCTGCCTGCGACAGCAGTGACCACATAATGAGCAAGGGGTGATTCTACAACCTTAATTTGCTCGGGGGTCAGGGTGATATCTTGGCTTGGATGCATGCAGTGAATACTTGTTAGCGGTGACTTATTTTGGTGGTAATTGATACAAATAAAGTGATTGCCAGGCAGTGCTTTACTGGGGCTTCAAATTACATGACAATGGCGCCTTGGTGTAGCGTAGAGTTAACTTAAGACTCTCTCTCAACTCAACAACTAAGAACTGACTATATGTACTATCGCTTAATGATACTATTCATTGCAGGGATGTTGATAGCATCGTGTAGTGTTATTTCCGGAAATGATGAGCAAACGGAAGCAATTCTAAGCCGTCTGGACCTCAGTCCTCAAAAGGTTCCTGCTAAAACGCCAATGATGCTTGCTGCCGAACGGGGTGATAGCAGTGCTTTAAAAAAGGCATTTTCTCAAGGTGGTAAATTGAATGCTATGGCACCCGAAGGAACGGCATTTTCCTTGGCTCTCAGTAATGGACATGCGTCGATAAGTCGTATCTTGTTGACGGCAGGGAGTCAGTGGCAGGAAGGGTTTTCATTGGGCGACTCTAGTGCGTTGATTGAAGCGGCAGATCAGGGCTTTGATCAGATCGTGAAAATGCTTATTGTAAGAGGTGTATCATTGGATCATCGAGATAAAGAGGGTTATACAGCTTTAGCAAAAGCAGCGATAAAGGGCCACCTAACGACGCTAAAAATACTCATTAATGCCGGTGCTCAAGTTGACGCATACCCTTTGGGGCGTTCGGTGCTTATGCATGTTGTAGAAGATAACAATATGTTGATTTCCCAGCAGCTAATAGCTGTTGGAGCGGACCTGAATTATCAGGATGATGACGGTGATACTGCTCTGAAAATTGCTCGACGAAAGGGCTTCTTTGATATTGATTTAATGCTTGTTCAGGCAGGCGCACGGCCATAGAGAAAAACAAATGAGCTCAAAAAGAAAGATAGCACTCGGACCTTTGCCCGAGCAGCGTGAAGACTATAGCCATTATGAAGAGAGTTTTGTTCGCTGGGACCGCATCGTAGGGTTTGGCTTGCTTGTGTTAGTCGTGCTGGTGTTGCTTATCAGTTTATCCACTGCCAACAAGGATGATGCACTTGATTTTGATGAGGCTGAGACACCACTAGATAGCAGTATCAAGGAGCCGAAGATAGCGGTCATAGAAAAAACAGACGATCCTGACTCTGTAAAGCAGGCTTCACCAAAGCCCGAAGTAACGGTGCCACCTTTGGGAGAGTTAAAGCCAGAGGAACTAGCGCAGCTTGTGAGTACACCCAAAGTTGTTGAAGAGCCTAAAGAAATTAAAGCCCCGGCACCTGAAGCTAAGCCTCTTGAGACAGACAGCGATGAAAGCGTTAACGCTCAGCCTGCAGTCAAAATTTCCGAGGCGAGCCCAGCTTCTGTCCTGATTATAAATAGCGCCATAAAAGAAGCTGTGCTGAGCCTAAGTATTAAGAATGATGTTCCAGGAGAACCCTTGCAGCATCGTGTCGTAATGCCTGAATCCGGGCTGATCAAAGTCATCCTGCATACTGAGATGCATGGCTTGCGAGGCGCTACACTCTATCATCACTGGTATCGTGAGGGGGTAAGGCAGGCAAAGGTGAGGATCCCGGTAAATGTTGCTAAACAGAAGTCCTACTCAAGTAAGTTTATTGATAAACATATGCTGGGTGCTTGGCAGGTGAAAGTGTTGGACGCTTCAGGTGAACTTTATATTCTTGCAGACTTTGAGGTTGTTAGCGCAAACTGATGGATATCTTGTTCGGCCTAAAAAAGCTGCTAGGTATGTCGTTAATGTCGGTACCGCTTATCTTGATCGGTTTACTGTTAGCAGGTTTTTTCTATCGAAAGCGTTATGTAAAGCTAGGCAGAATACTCAGTTTATTCAGTATTACTGCTTTATTTATTTTGAGCCTTTCACCGGTGACGGATGCTTTGATCAGGCCTCTTGAGTCACAGTATCCCGCCTACCAAGGCCAGCCCGTAGATTTTGTTTTAGTGTTAGGTGGCGGGCATTCAACAGCGAATGAGCGACCTTTAAGCAGTCTATTGAGCGGAACCTCATTAAGTCGGTTGACTGAAGGCTTGATGATTTACAGAGCAAATCCCGGGTCAAAGTTATTACTTTCTGGCTATCATGGGGATGATATTGAATCTCATGCTAAAGCGGCATCACGAGTGGCGATAGCCCTTGGAGTACCCGAGAGCGATATTTATTTGGCTGAAGAGGTAAAGGATACGGCAGAAGAGGCCAGGCATTGGGTTAAATTTATAAACGGTGCCAAATTTGCGTTAGTGACGTCAGCAATGCATATGCCCCGTTCTGTCTATTTGTTTAAGAAAGAAATCACTTTGCAGCAAGGCGAGACTAAGTCATTGCTTGCTTCGCCAACAAATTTCAGGTCATGTGAAGTGAATTGCTTAGGCTGGCGAAGCTGGATACCAAAGTCACGAAACCTGGCAAAAACCGATGCAGCGTGGCATGAGTACTTAGGCTATTTATGGGCGCGCTTAATAGCATAACGTTTGGAAAATTGATTTATGGGTTTAAAAGCGGGAAAAGTTTATCCTTCTAGCGAAGGGAAAGTTGGTGTATTAATCACTAACTTAGGTACGCCAGAGGCGCCAACAGCGAAG
>NZ_LWGE01001395.1:0-1961 GCF_001635315.1 Oleiphilus sp. HI0123 | reverse complement strand
GCTACCCGACCGCTACGTATTTCTTTGTCGCACAAGAAAATACGGCCTTAGCTAGCCTTATAGAAGAGGGGCTTCAGAAAGCCCTGTTGGACGGAAAGTTCGATGCGCTGTTCCAGCAGTATTATGCTGATCTGATACTGAAGGCTAATTTAAAGCAGCGACTACACTATCGCCTGATTAACCCTTTGCTTCCTGAAGCGACACCACTAGACCAGAAAGCTCTCTGGTTTCATTTAGATAAAGACTGAAAGCATCATTACTTTCAGCCTCTATACCAAGAGAAACTTAGTGTTTGTGCTTATGTTTATTGGGTTTATCGTGCTGGCTCGCATGCAAACTATTAAAGACGATTTTGATCCAGGTAGGCTCATTTAAGAAACCGTTTTCCCACTCGTCCCATTTTGCACTCAAACCTGCACTTTGTATCTCTTCCAGGCTCTTGTCATTCATCATGCTCTCGACCTCTTTCGCCGTACCACGCAACATGTCTCTGAAGGCAATAAGGTCTGGCTTCGTTGCCATTGGTCCGTGCCCAGGCACAATTTGGGTTGAGTCATCGATAGAATCTAAAATTCGATCAATATTCTGGGCGACACCTCGTACACGCCCACCTGCATCCACATCAACAAAGGGGTAAAAGCCGTTAAAGAAATGGTCACCCAAATGGACAATATTTTGTTCTTTAAAGAAGATCACGCTATCGCCATCAGTATGTCCGATTGGCAAGTGCATTACAGAAATATCATGCCCGTTAAAGTGGATAGTCATACGATGATCATAGGTAATATCCGGCAGCGCATGCTTTGGGTATGGTTCCGACACCATGTTAAACAGCTTAACCTCTTGACGAGAGTTCAAACGCTGATAAACATTATCATGCGCGACAACGGTAGGCTCTTTACCCAAGAGCTTATTGCCTTGAGTATGGTCACCATGCGAATGCGTATTTAGGATGTACTTAAGCGGTTTACCAAAAGTATCAAGTGTTTTCTCTAAACCACCTGACATATCGGCATAGTCACTATCGACAACCCGTCATCACCTTCGGACAATAAGATATTCCCGCCCTTTCCCTGAAGAAAGTGAAAGCCTGGCTTTAACTCAGTCACTTTAAACTGCTTAGTACTATGGTGGTGGTTTTCTGCAACACTTAAATTTGCAGACAATAACAACATGAGGCTGGCGCCCGCTTTAATTACGTTCACTAATTTATCTCCCTATTGATTGAGTCTTTAACATGCAAACATGTGAAGCGAAACGACCACCAAGCAGAGTATTTCTGCTTCATTTCCTTCTAAAGCGCCTTGAGTATATCAGTCTTATAATTTCCTCTCACCAACATTCAGGCTAAGGTAAATATGCGCTTAATTCAGGATAAGAACAAATACCGCAGCGATCACTAAGCTCCTGGAAGTGATAGCCTGTCGCTTGTTATTATTCTCAGCATTCTAAATACATATAAAATATATATCAGGTATATTTATTATATATTTTACCTATCAGTCTATTGTCATTACTATCGCCTCATCATACAAAAAACAAAGAGAACATTATGAAGCCCTTAGTCATGAGACTTACCATGCTGATCCCTCTCCTGCTTATCACTTTCACAAGCAGCACATCAACTTTTGCTGGAGAGATGATACCTGCAAATCTTAGTTTTTCAGTTATCGTCACCGCTGAATCAGGCGGCGCGCAAGAAGCGATGGTGGTATCCAGTGGTAGCTGGTTTACTCAGCGAACGTTAGTGCATAACGCAATTCTTATCAAACATCCAAAGGGTGATTTGCTCTGGGATAGCGGCATCGGCACTGAAGTCGAAGAACAAATGCAAGTATTCGCTTTTTGGGAGAAACAGTTGTTCGCGATCGAAAACGTTAAACCCGCCATTAGCCAGTTAAACGCGAATAACTACCCCATCAGCACAATTAAAGCCATCATCCCTAGCCATATGCACTGGG
>NZ_LWGE01001394.1:0-3839 GCF_001635315.1 Oleiphilus sp. HI0123 | reverse complement strand
CTTTACGTAGAAAATATAAAGAAGCACAACCATTGGCTGGTGCAAAAATCATGGGTTGTATCCACATGACAATCCAGACAGCAGTTCTAATCGAAACTTTGGTCGACCTTGGTGCTGACGTTCGCTGGTCATCATGTAACATTTTCTCTACTCAGGATCATGCAGCAGCGGCAATTGCAGCAGCGGGTATTCCAGTATTTGCCTGGAAAGGTGAAACAGAAGAAGAGTTCCTTTGGTGCATCGAGCAAACCATACTATCTGAAAAAGATGGTAGCAAAGTTTGGGATGCCAATATGATTCTTGACGATGGTGGTGACCTGACTGAGATGGTGCATAACAAGTACCCTGCACTGCTTAATGATATTCACGGTATTTCTGAAGAAACAACAACAGGCGTACACCGATTGTTAGAAATGATGACGAAAGGTGAGCTAAAAGTTCCAGCGATTAACGTTAACGATGCTGTAACTAAATCCAAAAACGATAATAAGTACGGCTGCCGCCACTCATTAAATGATGCCATTAAACGTGGTACAGATCACTTACTCTCTGGTAAAAAAGCACTAGTAATTGGCTACGGCGACGTAGGCAAAGGCTCTGCTGCCTCATTGCGCCAGGAAGGTATGATCGTAAAAGTTACTGAAGTCGACCCAATCTGTGCAATGCAAGCCTGCATGGATGGCTTTGAAGTTGTTTCACCATATTTAGATGGTGTGAACACGGGTTCTGTAGAAGGTATTAACAAGCTACTAATGGAAACAACCGACCTGATTGTTACCACGACAGGTAACGTCAATGTCTGTGATGCAAGTATGCTTAAGACACTTAAGAATGGCGCTATTGTTTGTAACATCGGCCACTTCGATAATGAAATTGACACGGCTTATATGCGTGAAAATTGGGAATGGGACGAGATTAAGCCACAGGTTCACAAGGTTTATCGTGACAAGGGAGCTGATGATCACTTGATTCTTCTTTCTGAAGGTCGCTTGGTTAACCTGGGTAATGCCACGGGTCACCCTAGCCGAATTATGGATGGCTCATTCGCTAATCAGGTACTGGCCCAAATCTATCTTTATGAACGTAAATTCGCTAACTTGATGGAAGCAGAGAAGAAGGAAAGCATCTACGTTAAAGTACTTCCAAAGAAACTTGATGAAGAAGTTGCTAAAGACATGGTTGAAGGTTTTGGTGGTGTCATCACGCAATTGACCACGAACCAAGCTGACTACATCAACGTGGATGTTGATGGGCCATATAAGCCAGAATCATACAAATACTAATACTCTGTGGAGGCGTAGCGCAATACACGCCTCCATCTATCCAAATTTAATAGAGACATTATCATGCACAGCCAAAAGCAATTTAAACATCGCTTCAGTTTTGAGTTTTTTCCTCCAAAGACTGAAGCTGGTATGGAAAAGTTGCAGGTCGTTAGAGATGAATTAGCTCGACGCAAACCCGATTTCTTTTCTGTTACCTATGGTGCCGGGGGCTCTACTCAAGAGCGCACCATCGATACAGTGTTAAAGCTACAGGACCAAGGCATATCAACCGCCCCACACCTTTCATGCGTTGGCTCTACAACTGAAAACATCGCCTCTTTGCTTGATCATTACATTGAGCACGGTGTAAATAGAATCGTTGCCTTGCGCGGTGATCTACCGTCTGGAATGGGTTCAGCCGGCGAGTTAAAGTATGCGAATGAGCTGGTTGAGTTTATCCGCAAGCACAGCGGAGATCACTTCAACATTGAAGTCGCGGCCTACCCCGAGTTTCACCCACAAGCACCCTCTGCAGAAGCTGACCTTCTTAACTTTAAGAAGAAAGTTGACGCTGGGGCAAACAGTGCCATCACACAGTATTTCTATAATGCAGACTCCTACTTCTACTTTATAGACCGCTGCGAAAAAATGGGCATCAATATTCCTATTGTTCCTGGGATCATGCCTATCACGAACTACAGCAGCTTGGTTCGCTTTAGCGACATGTGCGGTGCTGAAATTCCACGCTGGATCAAAAAACAGCTCGAAGCTTATGGCGATGATACTGTTAGCATTCAGAAGTTTGGTGAAGAAGTGGTAAGTCAAATGTGTGAGCAGTTGTTAAAAGCTGGCGCTCCGGGTCTACATTTTTATACACTTAATCAAGCCGAACCAAACTTAAAAGTTTGGGACAATCTTGGCCTAAGTGACGAGGAAAAAATTCGCTTTTAAACTGCTTTCATCTTATTTTCGTTAAGCCCTTCTGCTGGTGGTCAGGCATAAAAATATATCGTTTATCCTGACCGGCTAGCTGCTCCCTTTCTTAAGTTCTATATTGTCATGTTTTGTGACAATTCATTTAAATTTTCTTCCAAGTAAAGAAAACTTTAGCCATTTGGTCTAGACTCATAGAACAAATATTAACCAGTTAAAAAATATTGCGACCTTGTGACTATGACTTCGGCGATCAGTTTTGTTATCTCCCTAGCACTCACTAATCGTAATGTAGAGACACGCAGCAGGATACTGAACATATGTAAAGTAATACCGCTCGAGCGGTAAATATTTCCTTTAGGGGGCCTTATGAGTATTTTTAGTCATTACCAGTCTAGATACGAACTGACTCAGCAGGAAGAGTTTAGTCTGGAAGAATACCTGGAAATCTGTAAGAACGATCCGAGCGCTTACGCAACCGCTGCCGAGCGCATGCTTATTGCGATTGGTGAACCTGAGCTCATCGATACCTCCAAAGATCCTCGTCTCAGCCGAATTTTCTCCAACAAAGTCATTAAGCATTACCCCGAGTTTAAAGATTTCTATGGCATGGAGGAATGTGTCGAGCAAATTGTCTCTTTTTTCAAGCATGCAGCCCAGGGTTTGGAAGAGAAGAAACAAATACTTTATCTATTAGGTCCTGTGGGGGGCGGTAAGTCATCATTAGCAGAAAAGTTAAAAGCTCTGATGCAGAAAGCCCCCTTCTATGCCATCAAGGGCTCACCCGTAAATGAAAGCCCCCTATCCTTATTCGACCCAGATGAAGATGCAGATATCCTCGAAAAAGAGTACGGTATCGCAAATCGCTATTTGGGAAGCATTATGTCTCCATGGGCGGTTAAGCGGCTCCACGAATTCGGCGGCGATATCAGCAAATTTAGGGTAGTAAAAATCTGGCCTTCAATTCTGGATCAGATAGCCGTCGCTAAGACCGAGCCCGGAGATGAAAACAATCAGGATATCTCTTCATTAGTCGGTAAAGTGAATATCCGAATGCTCGAAGAGTACTCGCAAGATGACCCAGATGCCTACAGTTTCAGCGGCGGTCTATGTCTTGCTAACCAAGGTATTCTTGAGTTTGTAGAGATGTTTAAAGCCCCCATTAAAGTATTGCACCCACTACTTACTGCAACCCAGGAAGGTAATTACAATTCGACAGAGGGTATGAGCGCCATTCCGTTTGAAGGCGTAATCCTTGCCCACTCAAACGAGTCTGAATGGCAGTCTTTTAGAAACAATAAGAATAACGAGGCCTTTCTGGACCGTATATCAATCGTTAAAGTTCCCTATTGCCTCAAGGTAACTGAAGAGATAAAAATATACGATAAGCTACTTAAGAATAGCTCCTTAAATCAAGCACCTTGTGCCCCTGATACGCTGACTATGCTTGCGGAGTTCTCCGTTCTTTCCAGGTTAAGGGAACCTGAAAACTCCAGCATATTTTCGAAGATGAAAGTTTATGACGGCCAGAACATTAAGGACACAGACCCCAAAGCCAAATCGATTCAGGAATATAAGGACAATGCCGGGGTAAACGAAGGCATGGATGGTTTATCCACCCGCTTTGCCTTCAAGATACTA
>NZ_LWGE01001393.1:0-4772 GCF_001635315.1 Oleiphilus sp. HI0123 | reverse complement strand
AAATGCTGTCGAGCTTTGTCGAGCAATATTATATTGGCCAGAATGAGTCTAGAGATATTCCGGGAGAGATTGTTCTAAACGAATCATTGAGTAATCAGGCATTGATTACCGAAGCCATCGAGCAGGTAGTTGGTAAGAAGGTGAAAATCTCTACCAAGGTGAAACAATTAAAGGCGCAATGGCTTAAGCTAGCGAGCACGAATGCAGAAAATGCCCTGCAAACGCACTTGGCTAATAAAGAAAACATGTTTCATAAGTTCGATGCTCTGGCGGAACTACTGCAGCTTGAGGATCGACCCAAACGCATGGAGTGCTTTGATATTAGCCACAGCTCAGGTGAAAAAACAGTGGGCTCCTGTGTTGTCTTTAATGAGGCGGGGCCAATGAAGTCGGACTATCGGACCTATAATATTGAAGGTATTACCGGAGGGGATGACTACGCTGCAATGCGTCAGACACTGGAAAGGCGCTACAAGGCATTGAAAGATAACCCCGATAAACGACCAGACCTGATTTTAATTGATGGTGGCAAAGGTCAACTAAATCTGGCACTTGAGGTCTTCGACAGGTTAAACTTGTCAGATCTTAATGTAATTGGCGTTGCCAAGGGTGTTACGCGTAAACCCGGCTTTGAAACATTGCTAATACCTGAAAAGGCTGGCCACTTAAAAACGATAGACTGTGCTTCTGATAATCCGGGGTTGCATTTAATTCAGCAAATACGGGACGAAGCCCACCGCTTTGCGATTACCGGGCACCGGAATCGTAGAGATAAGGCAAGGCGTCAATCAACGTTAGAGAATATTGAAGGGGTAGGGGCTAAGAGGCGAAAAGCGTTGCTGCAGTATTTTGGTAGCGTCTCGAATATCAAAAAGGCGTCGACCGAAGAAATAGCAAAAGTATCAGGAATTAGCACGAGTTTGGCAGAGCATATCTATTTGACGCTCCATAGCTCGTAAATAAAGTATTACTAAGGCAGCTAGAAGTTTTCATGAATTTACCAAATATCCTTACCGTTTCCAGAATTGTTCTTATTCCGGTTTTTGTCGTAGCGTATTACTTGCCGATAGAATCGAGTGCCATCTTAGCTGCAGCGTTATTTTTTATTGCAGGTTGTACGGATTATCTTGATGGCTACCTGGCAAGAAAGTGGAACCAGACTACACCCTTTGGTGCTTTTCTTGATCCAGTCGCAGATAAACTGATGGTGGCAATGTCCTTGGCGGTGATAATCGAAAGCTATTACTCTGTCTGGGTGACGATTCCAGCGATGATTATTATTGGGCGTGAAATTGTCGTTTCAGCCTTGCGAGAGTGGATGGCAGAGCAGGGCAAACGTGATAATGTTGCGGTGTCGTTCATCGGTAAGCTAAAAACTATGTGCCAGATGGGCTCCATTATGCTGTTGTTGCTAGGCCCTGAATCTGACTGGTTTTATTGGTCTGGGATTGGCCTTATATACTTCGCATCGATTCTTACGCTATGGTCAATGTACCAATATCTCACAGCATCGTGGGAGCACTTATTCTCTGAAGAGAGTTAGAAGCGGAGTAAGTATTACTGCTTTGGTATAAAAAATAATCGATCTGCTTCTCGGAAAATAGATAGCTGAAAAAAAGTGAATTATTCTCTTAAACATTGCTTGACTCTTAAATCGAATCCGTTAATATATGCGCCACTTCAGCAACACAGGCAACGAAAAGTTGTTTTTTACTAGAGTGTTGCAATGAAATATGAAGTGATCTGCGGGAATAGCTCAGCTGGTAGAGCACAACCTTGCCAAGGTTGGGGTCGCGAGTTCGAATCTCGTTTCCCGCTCCAAATTCTAAAAAACCTCGGATTTATCCGAGGTTTTTTGTTAGTGGACTATAAAGATTTATCGATATAGTTTACGGTGTAGTTTAAAGGCGCGATAGCAAAGCGCTTAGGGCTCTGCCCGATTAACAAGAGTGCACTGGATTGCTGCAATCCTACGGTAGAATTTGAAGCTCTTGTTTAGTACAAGTTTAAAGGCGCGATAGCAAAGCGCTTAGGGCTCTGCCCGATTAACAAGAGTGCACTGGATTGCTGCAATCCTATGGTAGAATTTGAAGCTCTTGTTTAGTACAAGTTTAAAGGCGCGATAGCAAAGCGGTTATGCACTGGATTGCAAATCCACGTAGGCCGGTTCGACTCCGGCTCGCGCCTCCATTTAGCATCCCTTTGGTGTTAAATGTAAAAGCCCCCAAAGCCCGGGTGGCGAAATTGGTAGACGCAACAGACTTAAAATCTGTCGTCCTTCGGGACGTGCCGGTTCGATTCCGGCCCCGGGCACCATACTCATTTCAGTCAGATTCATTCAATTACAGTCAAGTACTGTCAAAGTCCAATATTTACAGTGGCTTAGCGTAGGTTGTCGCCTTTCAGGTACGTTCATATCCGGTCAATTGCGTCAGATTCAGTCATGCTTTACCCCTTGCATATTTTTATTAGGGGGTAAATTGGGGGTAATTCTCAGTTCGATTTAGGAGTTACCCCTTATGCAGAGACGTCGATTACCTGGAAAATTAACTGATGCAGAAATTAGAACACTACAATACTCTGCGGCACTGAAATTGCCTTTCTTTGCTCATAGTCATAGAAAACCACACCGGTCTTTGCCAAGGTAATGATTTTTGGCTTATCTTTGTCATCTGTGGCTTTGCTGACTCGGTAGAGCATTTGGCAGCTTCTATTCGACACCTCCGTGACAGCAATATCAAATACCAATTCATCACCAAAAAAAGCCTCGTCGATATACATGACTTGCAGGTCTGCCAGAATGTAGCCTTGAGCGCTGTCTTCAAGTTCACATATACCTATCGATTCAAAAAAAGCAGCCCTGGCTTCATGAATCATCGAGACTAATTTGTCATGGCCGAGGTGCTTACGGTAATTTACGTCCTGTATCCGAACTGATTGCGACATCGAGAAGTGAGCGTAATCCGGGAAATCGATACTAACTTTGGACATTCTAATTTCCTATTTGCTTAAGACAATTCGGTAATGCGCCTTGCCACTCTCAAGTCTGGCTATCGCTTCATTGACTTGGTCGAACTTGAAGTGCTCAACCTTGGGTTTAATGTCGTGTCGCTTTGCAAATGACAACATATTGCGCAGTGCTTGCGGACTCCCAACAGGAGAGCTAGACACTGAGCGTTGACCGGCCATCAATGAAAATACGTTAAGATCTAAAGGCTCAAGTGTCGCACCGACAAAATGTAGCTTGCCCTTGGGGGCGAGTGTATTGACGTATTGGTTCCATTTGAGTTTCACATTAACGGTGGATAAGACCAAGTCAAACTTGCCGGCCAGAGCGTTGAGTTCGTCAGGGTTTTTGGAGTCAACGGTATAGTGCGCACCAAGCTCTAGGGCTTCAGCTTTTTTAGCTTCAGATGAGGTAAAGGCCCAGACTTCACAGCCCCAGGCACGTAAAAACTGTAGGGCTAAGTGGCCTAGTCCACCAATCCCAATGACGCCAACGGTGTCGATGGGTTTAATGTTGTATTCAACAAGTGGATTGAAAACGGTCACGCCAGCACAAAACAAAGGGGCGGCTGAAGGCTCTTCAAAACCCTCGGGTAAGGCAACGACGCTACTTTCTTCCGCGCGTACCTTGTCAGCAAATCCGCCGTGATGACCGATGATGGTTCCTTGGGCTGAAGCGCAAAGGTTATGGTCGCCGCTATGGCAGGACGAGCAGCTCATGCAGTAGCCAGAGTGCCAGCCTAAGCCGACAGTCTGTCCAATTTGAATCGACTTAACGCGCTTACCGATGGCGTTCACTTTGCCGATCACCTCATGCCCGGGCACAAAAGGGTATTGGGTCATTCCCCATTCGTTGTTGAGCATGCTTAGGTCACTGTGGCAAATGCCGCAGTGCTCGACGGCAATTTCAACTTGGTCGTCTGGTAAATCACCAGGATCGTATTCGAATGGTTTTAGTTCACCACCTGCTTCAAACGCTGCATATGCTTTAATCATGGTAGAAGTCTCCTAAGCCTTGTCGATAGAGTAGTCTAAAAGAAATAGATAGCTGACAGCAAAGCATTCAGCATCATTATCAAAAAGTCAGTGATAAAAATGAATAGCATGACGCCTTTTACTTGCCACACACCTTTGCCGCTTCGATTTTGTACGGCTACCGGCACGTTGAAGGCGAATTGAGGCGTATAGGACGTTTAAAGCACCTTTTCACCCTTCGGATGAAGTAGCATACCCGAAATTGCCGCTCATTTTTATTGCCTAAGCCCCGGAATTTAGCTTCACAGCGCCCAAAGAAGGTCGTATTTTGGTCGATTTGACCGAAAAGTGCCTGGCGAATGGATCTTTAGCCGACAGTTGCCCCACCGGCCTGCCGCAAAGGCTGACAGTACATGGATTGAGAGCTTAGGAGCGTCAATTAAATAAACGAGTCTGCGATGGGCCGAACAGGCTGGGAGTCAGTGGTGGGGCTCGCTCTGGCGGCTGGTTGTGATGGTTAGTATCGGCTTTGGCCGCCTTCTGTTTGAGATGTTTAAGAATCTGCTCGATTATGTCCGGATCCTCAATGCTGGCAATCACTTTGACATGCCCTCCACAGTGCTCGCAAACCTCAATATCAATATTGAAGACTCGCTTAAGTCGCTGCATCCATGTCATGGCATGGTGCCGCTCTTCAGGGGTCTTATCGAGCCAGTCAGTATCGGCTACCCAACGATATTCACCCTGGTCAAAAGCCGATTGAGCAGCAAGTAGAACCCTCTCAGCCCCTC
>NZ_LWGE01001392.1:0-10535 GCF_001635315.1 Oleiphilus sp. HI0123 | reverse complement strand
CTGCTCTAGTAAGTCTTCACATATAGCAAGGCCACAATATGAGAGCAAATAAGTGACTAGTAGGAATCTAAGCATTAGTGTAACTATCACTTAAAGTGCTTTCTCAGTTTCGACAAATGCTGTTCACGGAAGGCAAAATCGTTGAGGCTACGCTGGGTCAAAAACGCTTCATCTAGCGCAACGCCAAGAACAACTTGTTCATTTACGATGGTTGATAAGCGCTTAGATTGCAGATTAAAGACCGTAATTTCACGCGCTAGCCACTTCCCGGACAGCTTCTCGTATTTTTTCATCAGAGTGCGTTTGTAAAGCTTGCCATGCTTGTCGTAACCTTGCACTTTAAGCGCTACAAATTTTTCTTTATCAATCCATAGAAGTAGCTTGCTATAGTTAGTCTTTCTTAGACGCACAGGCTTTGGTTTCGCTTCTATAACCCAAACTTGAGTTTGACCGTACTTTCCTTCTTGCAAAATCTTGTAGTCATATTCATCAGTTTTGCCACTTTCCATATCTTCTGTTGTAAACTCAGAACCAAAGAAAGCGACTGGTTCTTGATCATCAGATGAGCCACTCACCATTCGTTTCACCTTCCCCAAGGCAGACAGGTATAACCAAGACTCGGTATCTCTTGAATCATCTTCGTAGCTATATGTCAGCATGCCCACACCTTTTTCGCGGGCGGGTTCTAGAATGATAGAGATAGCTTTGCTGTCTTTTTTATTAACGCCAGCCTGAATGCTGTAGGATTCAAATCGTTTGATTCGTTTTGACTCGGTGCACGACACTTTCTTGCTCTTGATTTGAAAAGGACAAGAAGAAAGTGTCGATAGACTTAAGTTCATATCAGCCGTTTCTCGCTGAACTACATCCACTTTTTCCATAATACTTTTCGCATCATTAGCAGCTTGAGACAGTGTGCTAAATGCAATTAGCATCACCAAGGCCGAGACCTTAAAGCTTATCGTTTTCATGCGCCGACCTCCTCTTGACGAACAAGCGCTGCCATATGTTTTTTCCGCCCTAAATCTGGTTTTAGCCAGCTTATCAAGGCAGGCAGTAATAGTAAGTCTGAAGACAAAGCAACTACGATTGATAATGAACCAAAAATACCGGTTTTTGCCAGTCCCATATAGTCTGAGAAGGCAAGCATTGAAAAGCCAATCCCTAAGACTAGGGTAGTAAATGTTACCGCCTGGCCAACTTCTGAGATGGTGCTTTTAAGAGCCGCGTCAACATCACCAAGTTCAAACCACGCATCTCGATAATGTGCAACAAAGTGAATAGTGTCATCCACGGCAATACCAATAATTAAGGGAGCAATAATCAACGTGTCCGTATCTAAAGGTATATCTAGCAAGCCCATCAGACCGAAGGTAAAGAATGCTGGCAGGAGATTAGGAATCATTGAAATCAACCCTGCTTGCACAGAACCTAAAGAGAATATTAACAAGATCGTGATAATAACCAGTGCAAAAGCGAAACTCTTGATTTGTGCCCAGCTGATGTGATCGATTAACTCCATCATTAAGGCTAACTGACCTGTAACACTTACTTCAAGATCTGGATACTGAGCCTTTAAAGGTTCAAAATAACGATCTAGGTCAAGTTGAACCTGCTCAAAGAAATGGGTGTATTCGAACGAGCCCTTGTTCCGCAATTGAGCTGAAATATGAGTCTTGGAGTAGTCATCGCTTACAACATTTCTTCGGTCTCGGCTGTTGGCATTATCAAAGAGGTAAAGAAGCTGCGCCGCTAGAACTGGGTCTTCCGGCACGCGATCATAAGTGGGGTCCCCTTCATGCATTACCTTATTTGTATCTTTTACGAAATCAGCCAAAGAAAAGGTTTTAACAACGCTGTCAGGGTAGGTTTCGACCAAGTGAGCCTGGAAGGCATCAATCACCTTAAGTACTGCCGGTTCTTTAAGCGCATCAGACGATTTCATGTCAACAATAAACTCGAGATTCTGTGCCCCCATCATCTCCTTGTCGACCAAATCGTAAGTAACCCGAATCGGTGCATCTTCTTTTGCCAATTCGACTAAATTTGAGTCAATTTTTACTTGAAGCGTACCAATTACAAACAAGCCGAAAAGCGCGATATAACAAAGCGTGACAACTTTACTCTTTCTTTTAATGTACGCGGGTATTTTATCAAGGAAGTGTTGAAGCGAACTTGCTCTTCCTGCACCTCCACCCGACGCATACTTGCTCTTCTTTGCCTCGGCTTTCTTGGACGCTTTCAGATGATACGGATGCCAGAGATCTAGTAGTACAGGTAAAAGAAATAATGTAAAAATGAAAGCTACACCGACACCTAGGGCAGAATTTAAACCAAAGATGGCTATTTGAGGTAGATCGCTAATCATCAGGGCCATCATACCCGCCATGGTCGTGATGGTTGTTAAAAATATAGGGATGCCGGTTTTGCGATAGGCCATTCGCATCGCAGGGCGATGCTCCTCACCTTCTTGTCTGTATAGCATATATGCGCTCAGCACATGTACACAGTCAGCAGTTCCAACGGCCAGTATCAACATGAATGACAGACTCACCATTGTCGACAAAGTAACGCCAATTGCGCTCAGAAAACCTATAGACCAGAAGGCCGAAAACGAAATCACAACGACCGGCCAAACGACAGCTGAAAAAGAGCGAAACAGTATCCACAGCAAGGTAACAACGGCCAATAGCATTAAGCCCATTAACATCGACGCTTGAGCCATATTGTTCATGGCAAACTCCATCATGGCGGCGTTGCCTGTAAAGTGGAAACTGAAATGAGCGAATTCAGGCTTTGCAGCAACGGTACGCAGAGACGTCATAAAAACTAAGTACTCATCCATACTCATTTCTTCAAAATCAATAGGCTCATCACTGAGCTCCGTTGACACTATCTCAACTGCTGCGTCATCAAACTCAAATTCATCGCCTTGGAGTAAATCAACACCTTCGTCAACCTGGGGTTCTGAGGAAGAGATAACGCCAAAATCGGTTTTTATACGAATACCGCCGAATCTATGATCTGGCGAAAAGTACGCTAACTTAAAAGCGTCCTGCCCTAGCGCAATAGATTTTCGTTGCTCTAGCTCGAGATCGCTAGTTGGATAATCCTGAGCGTACAATTTCTTAGAGATAAGCGTGTCTTTATCTGCTACCTGATACCGCGCATTGTACAAACTGTCAATTTGATCAATTCGCTGAAGTATTCCACGATCAAATTCTGGAGAAACATCTTCGCTGCTTAGTCCAAGCCGGTGGTCATCGAGCTGCTGGTGAAAGGCCCTAATAGTGGCTACAGATTTTGATGAGAAAACATTTCCATCCTGAGCTTCGTAAACAATATAGATGCCGTCATCACTGCCAAACTGCTGTCGATATTTATCTAAAGAAACTTTAGTTGGATCATCATCTTTGAACCAGCTTTCGAGGGACATATCCATCGTAAACTTAGTGACCATTGCGTAAATAAAAGCCGCAGAGATAACAAAGAAGAGGCTGACGACAAACAAACGGCGCTTAAGTAGATAATCCGGAGCTCGCTCGAAAAAGGAATTAAGACTAGAGAGATAATTTTGCAAAAGTAGGATCCATTCAATTAGTTGGGCAAGGCGCTGACGATGACTTTGTATAGCAAATTTGAAGAATGCTGCAGTTTTGTTGTTATTCAAATGCGTAAGCAATGATAACGAATTTCATTTACAGAAAGCTATAAAGGCCATAACTAAAATAGCAATCAGTTCTCAATTTTAGTTAATTGTACAAAATCTAAACTACCCACTTTGATGTATATCAACCCCACCCCTTAAGCACTTGATAAAAGGAATAAATATATACCCCACTTGACATACATCAAGGCAAAGTAGGTAGAGGCGCTACAGAATCGGCTTGCTTCCAACTTTTGGCAAATAATAAGGAACGTGAATCATATGAATCAAACGCCTATTCAACCTAAGAACTACGATTATGGAGTAGTTCGGCAATTCACCATTATGACGGTAGTCTGGGGAATTGTCGGAATGCTTGTCGGCGTGCTTATCGCCGCGCAACTTGCATGGCCCGCACTAAATTTTGACTTACCGTATTTAACTTTTAGCCGCTTGCGGCCTTTACATACGAATGCAGTAATCTTTGCGTTTGGTGGTTGTGCACTCTTTGCAACCTCTTATTACATAGTCCAAAGGACATGTCATACGACACTGTTCGCGCCTGGTCTGGCGAAGTTTACCTTTTGGGGTTGGCAGTTAATCATTGTATTAGCAGCAATCACTCTGCCTCTTGGTTTTACGCAAGGCAAAGAGTATGCAGAGCTAATCTGGCCAATAGACCTACTCATTGCAATCGTTTGGGTTAGCTATGGTGTTGTATTCTTCGGCACGTTGGTAAAGCGAAACGTTTCGCATATCTACGTTGCTAACTGGTTCTATGCAGCGTTCATTATCGCTGTAGCGGTACTTCATATCGTTAACAACTTATCTATTCCTACTAGCCTGACTCATTCCTACCCTGTCTTTTCGGGTGCAACCGATGCAATGACTCAGTGGTGGTATGGACACAATGCTGTTGGCTTTTTCCTAACTGCGGCGTTTTTAGGCATGATGTACTACTTCGTTCCAAAGCGTGCGAATCGCCCTGTATACTCCTATAGATTATCAGTTGTACACTTCTGGGCTTTGATCTCTATTTACATGTGGGCTGGTCCGCACCATTTGCAATACACTGCTCTACCAGACTGGGCCCAGTCACTTGGTATGGTGTTCTCCTTGGTTCTATTAGCTCCGTCATGGGGTGGTATGATCAACGGTATCATGACGCTATCTGGCGCATGGGATAAGTTACGCTCTGACCCGATCCTTAAGTTCCTGATTGTATCCCTATCGTTCTATGGCATGTCGACCTTTGAAGGGCCAATGATGTCGATAAAAACCGTCAACGCACTATCTCACTATACTGACTGGACAGTTGGGCACGTTCATTCAGGTGCGCTTGGTTGGGTTGCTTTTATTACTATCGGTTCCGTTTACATGCTTGTTCCTGAGCTATTTAACAAAAAGCGCATGTATAGCGAATCGCTGATAAACAGTCATTTCTGGATCGCAACAATTGGTGTAGTACTTTATATAGCATCAATGTGGATCGCTGGTGTAATGCAAGGCCTAATGTGGAGAGACATGGGTGACGACGGTACGCTGACATATACTTTCATTGAAAGTATCAAAGCTAGCTACCCCTACTATGTCGTACGTGTACTTGGTGGATTAATGTTCTTGGTTGGTATGTTGATGATGGCATATAACGTAATTAAAACCATCGGTTCTTCCGAGTTAGACAACGAAGCATCCAACAAGGAGGCAGCATAATGAATCATCAAACTATTGAAAAGAACAGCGCACTACTTGGTGTATTAATTGCCCTAGTAATTAGTGTTGCCGGTTTGGTTGAAATCGTTCCGCTGATGTTTCAAACACAAACGACAGAACCAGCACCAGGCGTTAAACCTTACACAGCGGTTCAGCTAGCGGGCCGCGACATCTACATTCGTGAAGGTTGTTACAACTGTCACTCACAGATGGTTAGACCTTTCGCTGATGAAGTGTTGCGATATGGCCCTCCGTCAGTTGCAGGTGAATCAGTTTACGACCGCCCGTTCCAGTGGGGTTCGAAACGAACAGGTCCTGATTTGGCACGCGTTGGTGGCCGTTACTCTGATGAATGGCATCGTATACATTTAATCAATCCTCGTGATTTGGTGCCTGAATCAAATATGCCAAGCCTCCCTTGGTTAGCCGAGGCACCAGCAGAAACTGATAGCATTATAAGCAAAATGGAAGCCTTACGTTTACTAGGCCATCCCTATTCAGACGAAGAAATCGCTAACGGGCCCGCCCAGCTAGCAAATATGACTGAAATCGATGCTTTGATTGCATACTTGCAAGTGCTTGGCACTGCAAACAACGGGAGATAAGCATGGGCGAATTACAGCACACACTAAGCGGTTTAATGACCGGCATGCTTTTGCTTACGTTCATCGGAATTTGCTTCTGGAGCTGGAGTGGCAAGCGTAAAGAAGCGTTCGAGGAAATGGCAAATCTTCCCTTGGATAACACTGCAACGAATACTTGCAATAACAAAGAAAAAAGTGAGGCCTAATTATGAGTACAGGATGGAGTATTTTCATCAGTGTATTGGTCATCGGCAACCTAGTTGGTGTCATGTGGCTACTGTTCGCGACTTCTTCAAAGAAGTCGGATGAGAGCGGTGAGGTCGAGTCTACCGGACATGAATGGGACGGTATATCCGAACTGAATCACCCACTACCAAAGTGGTGGTTTAACATGTTTATTCTGACAACTATTTTTGCAGCAATTTACATGTACCTTTACCCTGCACTAGGTAATAACGAAGGTTCATTAGGTTGGACTCAACTTAATCAGTTAGACGCCCAAATGGAAAAGAATAGAGCGGACCGCGCTGCCTTCTTTTCTCAATTTGAGGGCAAAACAGCTGAAGAACTTCAAGCAAATACTGAAGCAATGAAAACTGCTTCACGCTTGTTTGACAATAACTGTTCGCAATGCCATGGTTCCGATGCTAAAGGCTCAAAAGGCTTTCCGAATCTTGCAGATGATGACTGGCTATACGGAAATAGTTCAGATTTGATTTCGCAGTCAATTCTAAATGGCCGTCAAGGCGTGATGCCTGCTTTCGGCGCAATTTTAGATGACACGCAAAGATCTGACCTTACTCAGTACGTGCTTAGCTTAAGCAATCAGTCCACTGACGCGACCAAAGCAGAACAAGGCAAGGCAAGCTTTGATATGCAATGCGCTGCTTGCCATGGCATTGACGGTAAAGGCAACCAGCTGCTTGGTGCGCCCAACCTTACTGACAATATTTGGTTATATGGCGGACTGTTAAGAGATATTGACGCCACGATAGCCAATGGACGTAACGGCAACATGCCGTCGCACAGACATTTGTTTAGTGAGCAAGAAGCTAAAGTTCTATCAGCTTATATTTTGTCTCTATAACTTTGTCATCAAGGTGTAATTCAGCGCCCAATCATTTATATAGGCGCTGAATTACACCAATATTTATAATGATCCGAGGTCAATGATGATTCGAATTATCATATCGCAACTACGCACGATTGTTCCCGAGGAAGAATTACAGTCGAAAGTTTTCTGGCGCTCATTTGGTGTTATGGCTTGGGTGTCTTTTTTATGCGCAGCACTGGCAACAATGCTTTTCTTCGCAGCATTTGATCCGATAGAGTTATCAAGTATCGCGACTTTCCCTGTAGAGTTTAGCCCAAATGCTCTATATACATTAGGCTTTTTCCTCTTTTGGGTGTTTGGTTTTAGCTGCACAGCTTTGAGCTGTGTCTTATTGGCCCTACCTCTTGCCAAACGACAAAAATCCTTGTCAGAACATTACGATGAGGAAGCTGACTAGTCGGCTCAAGACAAAAACAACTTGCAGCTGCTCCTAGGCCTGCAGGCATCTAGTTCTATCTGTTTACATTGGTGTTAATTAATGGATATTGAAAACAAAATTGCACATCGCTTCAAGTCTTCCGACAGCAACTTGTATGCAAGTCATGAAAAGGTACACACCCGTGAAGTAAAAGGTGTTTTCCAATCGCTTCGCAAAGCAATGATGTTTACACTGCTCGGGCTTTACTATTTTGCAGCCTGGTTTACATGGGATGGACATCAAGCAATTTTGTTCGATTTACCGGAGCGCCAGTTTCATATTTTTTGGCTAACGTTTTGGCCTCAAGACTTTTTCTTTCTAGCTTGGCTATTAATCATGGCTGCGCTCAGCCTATTCTTTTTTACAGCCTTGGCTGGCCGCTTATGGTGCGGTTATGCCTGCCCCCAGACCGTCTGGACTGAAGCCTTCGTTTGGATGGAACGCATTATTGAGGGTGACCGAGGCGCACAGCTTAAGCTGGAAAAGATGCCCTGGAATGCTGAAAAAATTCGCAAACGGGGGACCAAGCAGCTTGTATGGCTCCTGTTCTCATTATGGACCGGTTTTACCTTGGTCGGATATTTTACACCTATACGCGAGTTATCAGCGTCTTTGTGGACAACGCTGTCTGGCACCTACACTCTTGGGCCCTGGGAAACTTTCTGGATCCTATTTTATGGTTTTGCGACTTATGGAAACTCTGGCTACCTCAGAGAACAGGTATGCTTATATATGTGCCCTTATGCACGCTTCCAAAGCGCCATGTTCGATAAGGACACTCTGATTGTCTCCTACGACGATGACCGTGGCGAGCCAAGAGTTAAGGGTAAAAAAAGAAAGGAAATGGCCGACCAGGCAGGTGACTGTGTTGACTGCTCTTTATGTGTGCAGGTCTGCCCTACTGGCATCGATATTCGCGAAGGCTTACAGTATGAGTGCATTGGCTGCGCAGCTTGTGTGGATGTATGTGACCAGGTAATGGAAAAAGTCTCGAAACCTCAAGGTTTGATTCGCTACACCACTGAACATTCCTTACATCACGAAAAAACTAAGATTCTTAGGCCGCGAATTGTCGCTTATGCTATTTTGTTAGTTGCTTTATTTGTTGCCTTTGTTATTGCCATTGCAATGCGTTCACCGCTAGCAGTTGATGTACTCAGAGATCGTGGTGCACTATACCGCGTTATCGACGCGTCTAATATTGAAAACGTCTATAACTTTAAGGTGATGAATAAAAGTAAGAATGCGCAAACATATCAAATTGATGTGTCCGGAATTGACGGCGCAAAGGTTTCTTACAATGAAGTGCAAAAAATAGCACCAGGCGAAGTTGGCAATGTTACCGTAACCGTTGCAAGCCCCGTAGCGTCTTTAGATAAACCTATTGAAACTCTTGAGTTTACAATCTCTACCAAGATTGAGGATGATATATATAAGGTTCAAGAAAGTTCTCGATTCTTCAGCCCAAGATAGCACCGTAATCACAATACCTACCCAGAGATGGAATATAACAATATGAACGATACAAATAATAAACCTCAAACTGCCTGGTATAAGCAGTTTTGGCCTTGGTTTTTAATAGCATTACCAGCATCAGTTGTTGTCGCGAGCATGTTCACAATCTCGATTGCTATAGATAGCGCGCCAATAATTACTGACCGTGAGATCGGGCGATTTGCCCGTGAAGAAGTGAAAGAACCTTAAGCTTATACTTGCAGTTTTCCGACGATGCTTTCAAGCTGATTAGCAAGATCAGCTATCCTCTTTGAGTCTTCGCTAACACTCATTGCATTAAGTAGAACGTGGTCGGCTCCTTTTTTGACTTCCTCTAGGCCATTGCTCACAGCGAGACTTGTTTGGCTCTGCTCTTCAGCGGCAGACGCCACGACAAGATTACTGCGATTGATACGATCACTTAGGGAGCGAATATCAGAGAATAAAGCAACCGTACGCTCCGAGCTCTCAACGCTGTTGTTTGCTGTCGAGGTACCTTGATCCATTACCCGAATAATATCGCTGGTTACACTTCGAATTGCATTTACAAGCTGCTGTATCTTCTCGCTCGACTCATGTGCATGTTGAGCGAGCGAACGAACCTCATCTGCAACCACCGCAAAGCCACGACCAGACTCTCCTGCTCTTGCAGCTTCAATTGCAGCATTGAGCGCCAAAAGATTAGTCTGTTCAGAGATTACCTGTATCTCGCTTGTTGTAGAATCTATTCTCTTCGTATCATCTTGCAAGGTTGATATCAAAGTCGAAACTTGGTCGATCTCCTGACTTAGCGTATGTGTAACATCCTTGGCTTGTTGGACTTCTAGCTCGCCCGAAGCAGTGAGATCAGCCGCAGACGAACTAACTTCATGCATCTCTGAAGCGCTGCTGGCCACTTCCTGTGCGGCAATTGTTAATTGCGCAATTGACTCTAGAATTGCCGCAGTTTCCTGCTGTTGCTCAGACATATCCCGCTCGGTTCGATTTGCATTCTCCTGAAGGCTTGCAGCAGATTGATGCAGCGATCCAGCAGTATCCATAAGCACTTTAACGGTACTTTGATAATTATCTTGCATGGCATTAAAAGCCTCAGCCATGTCGCCCACTTCATCAAGACAATCTATTTCTACTCTTGCAGTTAAGTCACCATTCTTCCTAACATGTCTCATAACTGATTTTAGATTATCAATATGACGTTCAAAGAAGGTAATCAAAATCTGTGAGCAGACTAAAAGAACTAACATCAAGACAAATACGACGGAGGCAAAATTGAGCGCTTGAGCTTTAAACATTTGTATCAAAGAAGGTTTAACGGCTACACGCGCAATGATTGCGCCATTGTCAAGACTCGCTTTTGTAAGAGTCACGGCAGGGAACTCATCGAGCCATCCACCACCAAAGGTAACAAGCAATTCTTTTGCATCGAGCGCCTTGTCGATAGACTCACTTGAAATTGAATTGTGAACATTTTTACCAGTAAAATAATCTTGCTGACCTGACTCACGGTAAATCAGGTTATTACTAGCTGCTGTCAATGCCCGGTACTCTAGTGGGTCCAACTCTTTT
>NZ_LWGE01001391.1:0-2257 GCF_001635315.1 Oleiphilus sp. HI0123 | reverse complement strand
AGCCTGATCAACCAGCTTCATCAGAAGTTTCAAAACCTTGATATCGATTATCTGCTCTGCCCTGTTTATCACCAATATGCACTTAGGCAGCACCTCATTAAGCTCGATTTTTCTCTGCTTGACGAACAACTGGTGAAAGAACGAAAGCAGTTTTATGAAATACTGCATGTTTCTTCGTGTAGTGGTTTAAAGAAGGAAATATCTCCGGCGGGTAGAAAAATTTGGCAGGGTGAAACGGAAGTTCAAGCTGAGATTGCCCATGAGTATCTGGCGCGCGTTCTATCTCACTACAAAAAATCCCGAATTAATCACGGAGATAAAGTCGATGAGGTCATACGCGCCTATGAGCTTTGCGCTGAACATATACAAGCATAAAGAAGTTGTGGGCAGAAGGTTCCACCCCTCACTTACTCAACCCAACAAGAAACATTGTACTGATTCACCAGCGAGCCGAGGAAAGCACTGCCTACAAAACGATTGCTGTTTTCAATCGAGTCTGACCCCATTGAAACGCTTTTACCTAAAGCTCTTAAGGTAAACCTCTGACATCTTCCAATCTTCATCAGGGTCGATTGTATAGCTGAAGGGGCGTGGCGTGGTATCCGCTTCGATAATACTCTTTATTAATTCGTCAGCTTGAACCGGGTTGTAGACTCTAAAAAGTAACTCTCGCGTCTTATTCCAGGTAATTCTCGCTAAAGGCACAGCATTCCCGCCGGCTCGAAGGTCAACGTCCAATTGCTGGCAAAAAGGCTCAATTTCTTTTGCTTCCTCTGGAAGTGTCAAGCCTTGTTCATCTTCGGTGTCTAATTTAAGAATCAGTGATAACTGCCAAGCATAGAGTTTACGCGGCTCGTCCTCAAAAGTGGCCAGTGTCGTGTTCACCGCAGCATAGACTTTTGCACCCATATCTTCACGGTGGATGACTTGGTAACTCGGCTCAGGAATAACAAACTTACTACTCACGTGTTTTCTCTCTTTGGTTCGATAATGGTCTCAGACTCAATTTCTATGAGCAACATTAACGACTCATGCCCGAGCTTGCAAGAGTCTTTCAATCACGCTAAAGCTACAAACGCTGTATGACTATAGAAACCAGCTTCTCTATACCTGAAGCTGCCTGACTAATCCGGCTCGCCAGCATATAGGCAGGAGTGGACACAGTATTATTGGCCTCATCAATAACGCAATCATCAACGGCGCAGGTTTGATGCTCTCCACCCATAGCAGTGATTGCCTCAGAGGTATCGGCATCATTTCCGATTGTACACTTCACTCCGTGGCCAATCAGCTTCGGCGCCAATGCCGGCGCAATACACACAAGCCCAATTACTTTTTGTTGACGGTGAAAGGCCTGAGCAAACTCAGCGACTTGCGAATTAACCTCCATATCGGTACCCGCTACCGCAAAGTTGGATAGATTTTTAGCCGCGCCAAAGCCTCCGGGGAAAATAAGCCCTGCATAATCTTCAGGTTTAGCCTCTGACAGGTCGATGATATCTCCGCGAGCCAGGCGTGCAGACTCAACGAGTACATTCCGAGTCTCATTCATCTCTTTACCCGTCATGTGATTAAGCACATGCATCTGATCAATATTCGGAGCCATACACTGATACGCAACCCCTGCTCGATCAAGTGCCAACAATGTCAGTGTTGCTTCATATATTTCAGAGCCATCGAATACACCACAGCCAGACAACACCACCGCAACTTTTTTATCGCTCATAAACCTTTCCTTCAGTTAGTCAATTGCCAGACAAAACTTTCATCGTTATTTCGAGTCTAGCAAGTCCATTCGAGTACAACAAAACATCGTCTTGATCTATATCAATTTATTGTTAGAAGAACCGCATATCGCCTGATAGGGCTTTAGCGAAGTAGCGGGTTGCTTAGATCGTTATTTACTATGCTCCGTTTAGTTCATATTATGTTCGCCAATTCGCTTCTCTTTAGACTAAGGAACACGGCCAGATGCAAAAGAATTTATGGCACGAGATTGAAAAACACCCGGAAATCAGAGTTGGTCAGTATATTGTGCCAAACTTTGTTTCAAACTCTATCGCGATCAAAACAAGTGATTCAGACATCGTGATTATCAGCCCTGGTAAATCTTTGATCGATGCCTTTCCCAAAGAATGGCTAAATGAAGAGCTCTGCATGCACCTGGTGATGCCAAACAGTTTTCACTATATGGGCGTTCAAGCCTGGCGAGATGCTTTTCCGAAACATCGCTTGTATGCAAGTAAAGGGGCGATCA
>NZ_LWGE01001390.1:0-2459 GCF_001635315.1 Oleiphilus sp. HI0123 | reverse complement strand
ATAGATCGTGGTTATGTATATGGTGATTCGCTTCGTTATCATGTGTTCTACTCTGCTAATAAAACGCACTACCATCGGCACAATAATGTAGCAACACTTCTTATATGTGTGACCTATTCAGTTCCTTTGCATTATTGACTGTTATTTCCGTGACATAGTTGTTAACAAAAGCGGAACAAAGTGTGTAATGAGTTATTGGTGGGCATCTGCGACGATGAATGCTGGGAATAATGCCTCTACGGCAATCAGTCGAGGTATGTTGGTTTCACTGAAATAGTGAAGTTGATAAAACGAGCTATACTATTTAGCTGCTCCACCTTGTTTTGTTTTATCAAATTTTCTTTTTGTTAAGAACTTCTCTTCTGTCTGGAGATGCTGCATGTGTAAAAAACTATTGGGTTTTATGAAAGGCAGAGGATTCACGCTTGTCCTAAGCTTTTTCCTAGCATTTTTTTCACTTGTGGTGCATGCAGCAAGCCTTAGTGGCGTAGTGAAAGATCATCAGGGAAACTTAATTGATGGTGCGAGCGTAACTCTCTTTGAAGTATTGCAAGATGATACTTTTCTTCAAATTGGAGACACCCAAAAAGTTAGTTCAGATGGCGCCTATGAATGGGATGTTTCGCCTAGTAGTTATGTGCTTCGAGCCTCTTTTATAGCATCGGATGTTTCGCTTTCTGGTGCGCCAAATAGTGTAGCTATCTCATCCGAAGATTTTGAAGTTTATGTAGATACAATACGTGATTTACAGTTCGATTTTCTTGTCCTGTCTGGCAAGGTACTTGATACTAATAAAGCCCCTATCCCCAATGTATCAATCGAAACCAGCACGGTCTGGCACGGTCCTGAGCAAGGCCCCCTACTTCAGTTATCGACACGTAGTTTGGATCATGCCAGTGGTAGTGCTAGTACAGATGCTGAAGGCAACTATGTTATGTTGCTGTTCCCTAGTGATACCTGTATTGAATCCGGTTTTTACCCAGACAGCACTGACTGCTTGTATGACCTTACCTATACTCCAACAATCGAAAGTGGCTTTGCGACCTTTGTAAGATCTGATCTTGCCCTTAACAACGCGCTTAGTCTCGACCAGGAGCTAGTTCTACTTGATAGCATAATACCGAAAACTATTGCCGGGCCTTATGTTAAAAATATTAGCAACCAATCTGTGGTAATAGAATGGCAGACCGATGAACCGGCTAGAAGTACAGTTCAAGTGGTTGGTGGAGCGGTTTTTAAAAATAACCGTTTTCTAACAGAACATAGCGTTGTTATTAATAACCTGGATTCAAACACCGATTATGACGTAAATATTTCGACACGAGACGCACAAAACAATAGTTCTGAAACGCAAGTTCTAAGCTTTACCACTCAAAGTATTAGTGCTGACTCATTAGCGCCACAGTTTGTCCAACCTTTAGCAGCGACGTCTATCGGAGAAACCCAGTTTACGGTGGCTTTTTGTGCTAATGAGCCAGTGCAAGGAAAGTTTATCGTTGACGGAGCTGAGTATTTACTTAATGACTTCTCTCGCTGCCATAACTTGACTGTAGGTGATCTAAACTCGAATCAGACCTATGCGGTGTCAGTAGAAGTTACTGATATTAGCGGTAATGGCCCAACTCAGAGCCATATTAGTAGAGTTAAAACGCTAGCAGCGGCAGACTTGAACCCTCCTCTAATCGTCGCCGGGCCAACGGTTACTGATATTTCAGATACAGTAGCTGTAGTGAAATGGACGACAAACGAAGCGGCTAGCAGTGCAGTTTCATTTAACGATGGTATTAGTTACCGGGTTCAGAATAACACTGAGCTTGTAAGCGATCATTCAGTTCAGATTACAGGGCTAAGTGCTAATACGCTATATAATTTAACCGTTGCCTCAAATGATGCCGCTGGCAATAGAGCAACACAAACTCGGGAGATCCAGTTCCAGACAGCTTCTACTTCCGATACTGAACCGCCATTAATTATTGGGCGTGCTTTAGTTGAAGATGTATCAAACACTAACGCGATGATTAGCTGGCGTACCGATGAATCATCATCTTCTGTTGTGTCCATTGGCACAGAGCCTGATAACCTAAGCCGTGTCGAATCATCTCCCGGCTTTTCTGCAAAGCACCAATTGAGCGTCACTAATCTCTTACCTGCGAGTACTTATTACTTCTCAGTCGAATCAAGCGACCTAAGCGGAAATCAAGTTCATAGCAACGTTTCTTCTTTTACGACCCAATCGCAAAGTGTCTCTAATGGTTTTGAAATTATTTCACAGCCTGTTATTGAGCGTTTGACGGGTAACAGCATCACTTTAAGTTGGAAAACGAATCGATACTCAGATAGCCGTCTAATTTGCGAATCGGTGAACGGGATTAGCGAGGTAAATAAAACAGAATTAAGCAAAAACCATCTTCTTACTCTAATTGGATTAGAGTTTAATACTGCATATCGCTGTGTGGTTT
>NZ_LWGE01001389.1:0-9539 GCF_001635315.1 Oleiphilus sp. HI0123 | reverse complement strand
CACGATTAACGAAACCATTAGTAATTACTATGACGACTCGAAGCCAACGGTTATTTATTTCCATGGCTGGCAGAATGGCTCTTCGCAAGATGGCTATGACCGCGAAGACTTTACCTTCGCCAACAATGGCAACTCACTCTCGCATAAATCCTGGAAGCAAAGGGGTTGGAACGTTGGCGTATTTTACTGGAACCAGTTTGCCGATGAAGCTGAAGTCAAAGATGCAGAAGCCAAAATGTGGAGTGCTAATGGCCCAAAAGGTATGCGTTATCGGCTAGATGACGGTAGTTACAGCACGTCACAGGCACCGAACAAGTCGGTCGGTGAAATCGCTTTTGAGCAAATCACAGCAGTACTGGCTAACAATAACAAAAACCTGAGATTTGCAGGCCACTCTTTGGGGAACCAATTAGCTGTTTATGTGGCCAAGCAGATTAATGATGGGATTAATGAGGGCACTCTGTCTGATAATGTTATGCCCGACCGTATTGCACTGCTAGACCCCTTCTGGTCAAAAAATGGCAAAAGCTATCTTGGTGATGAAAACGGCGACGGCCAGAACGACTGGGTGGGCGAACGAACGCGTTGGTACATTTCCGATATGATAGCCGACCAGGATGTCGCAGTAGAATGGTATAAGTCATCGGCGATATATGACTTATGGATTGGCGACCAAAACACGCCGTTGGAGAGTATTGTTAACCTCAACCACTTGCGTTTTTGGTATCTGAATTCATGGGATATTGCCGGTAAACATGTTGAAGCACGTCACTGGTACTTCCAGTCAATGAATAATGCTGAGCCTGAAGAAGTAACGATTAACTGGTGGGGAAGACGCAAAGACACAGGGTACGATGCCGCCAGTGCCAGAACTTCAGATAACCGCATTAAGGTTATGATGGGGAATGATTATGAGTGGGATCAGGTAGAAGGTCGCTATACCGCAAAGCCTTCGGATGACCAGTTTGAAGTGAAGAACTACTAAAATAAGCTAAGACGTTAAAAGGCTGAATGAGGAGGCGTGCTTTCCTTATTCAGCTTTTAAAATTGCCCATGCTTGCCCTGACCTTTGGTAAACCCCTGTGCGCCGTCTAAGGCTCCTGATGCGGCAGCGACTTCCATGCCTCGGTAGAATTCATTCTTCATGGCTTCATCAAATGACTTGTCCCGGTGCTTAGCTGTCTCGAAGTACACTAACTGGCGAATGACTAGCCACCTTCCTTGTACTCAATCCTACTAAACACATGATCAGTAAGGCTGAACTAATGGGTAGCCATGCCCAAAGATGCCATTGCACTTGATAGTCTAGGTCGAGTAAATAGCGATATAAGCTATAGCAGATTGCTTCAGTACCCAGCAGGGCCAGAATACCTGCCATGAGGCCTAACAAAGCGAATTCACTCCACTGATTAAGGCGAAGCTGCTTTCGGTTAGCGCCGAGTGTCCGTAAAATTGCACCTTGTAATATTCGCTCATCGATACTTGAATAAATGGTCGCCAGTAAGACCAACACACCGCCGATCAATACTAGGATAAGTAAGTACTCAACAGCGAGGCTGACTTGCTTGAGCAAACTTTGAATTTGCGTAAAGACCATACTCATGTCGAGTAAGGTAATGGTCGGGAACTCGCGGATGAGCTTAGTAAGTTTTGCCTCGCTGCCAGAAGGGACATGAAAACTGGTTAAGTAACTAAGCGGAAGGTCCTGGAGCGCTGCCTCAGATAGAATCATATAAAAGTTAGGACTAAGTGTTCCCCAATCGACACTGCGAATACTAGTAATGGTCACTGTGAAGCTTTGTCCGGCCACCTCGAAGCGAAGCGTGTCGTTAAGCTTTACACCTAATCTCCCTGCTAAACGCGATTCAATAGAAACTTGTTTGCTCGCCGCATCTGACTTTTTATCATTTATCCAAACACCTTCCAGTATTTTGTTTCCTTCGGGTAGTTGTTCACTCCATGTGAGCGCCAGATCTCTTTGAAGGGCCGGGTCTTCACTCAGTTTTTCATCATCATGAACATAGCGTTCGTTGATATGCGTTAATCGCCCTGGAACCATAGGAAAGAGCGGGTAGTTCTTGAAGCCGGTTTCTTCGAGTGCCGCTTTATAACTATCCGATTCATAGGCTTGTATATTCATAGCGAAGAAATTGGGCGCGTTCTCGGGTAAGCCGCGTTGCCAGTCATTTAGTAAATCATTTCTTACAACACTAATGACTAGCATGACCATCAATATCATCGCGAATGCCAAGATTTGAGTGCTGGCACTTTGATTGTTGCGCATGAGGTGTCGCCAGGCGAAACGCACATAAATATTGAAGCGTGCTGAAGGTGTGATTTTATCTAAAAGCTTAAGTATTCCTCGTAAACCAAATGAGAGCAGGATAAGGGTCACCAATCCGCCGACAATCAATGCGAGAGACATCTTTACATCGCCGGTAAACCATAAGCATAACGAGAGAATACATGCGAGCGCGATGCCGTAGATTAGTCTTCCGCTAATGCTCATCGGCTCAAGGTCACGGCGCAGGATTCTAAGTGGGGATACGCGACTTAGTTGAATCAGGTGAGGTAGCGCAAAGCCCAGTAGAGTAACCGGGGCCGTAATACTCGCAATAGCCCAAGCTGACCAAGGTGCGGTAGGCAAGTCATTGATAAATAGGATACTTAGCAAGGAAGAAAGTTGTTCCTGTATCAGGGTGCCAAGCATTAGGCCGATGAGCGTGGTGATGAAGGCGAGAATCAGTAACTGCAGACTAAAAAGCCACAGTACTTGCTGACGACTGGCGCCCAAGGTTCTTAACAGTGCGCTGGTATCGTAGTGGTGTTGGGCATAGTTTTGAGCGGCCATCGCAATGGCAATACCCGCAAGTAGAATCGCGAGAATGGCCGCTAAGGAAAGATAGCTACGTGCTTTATCGAGTGCCGCGGCAAGCGCCTGGTTGTTATCTGATAATGACTCCAGGCTTTGATTGTCACTGAGTAGAGGTTTCAGCCAGACCTTGTATTGGTCAATTGAGTTAAGCGAGCCCTTGAGTTGAGTCGTCTCGGTCTGAGCTTGTTTGTCTTGAAGGTCTGCAAGCAATAAGCGCCAAGTAACGCGACTCCCAGTCTGAATAAGCCCAGCTGCTTCGATGTCAGCCATATTCATCATCAGGCGTGGGGACAAACTATAGAAGTTTCCACCGCGATCACTTTCCTGGGTGATGAGTGCACCTATGGTGAAATTCTGTTTGCCCAGTTCCAGTGTGTCGCCTATTTTTGCATTGAGTAGCGTCAGTAAGCGAGACTCTAGCCATACACTACCAGGAGGTGGTCCTGTTGGGCTTTTCTCCCCGGGCTTGAAGGCACTCAAGCTAGTCATAACCTTACCTTTAAGAGGGTAATGATCATCGACGGCTTTAACGGCGGCCAAAGACATTTCATCCCCTACCACCACAACACTTGGGAACTCCAAGGTGGTACTGGTTGATAAACCGCTTTGTTGCGCACGTTCTTCGAACCCGGCCGGGATTTCTTGACTGGAGCGAATGCGCAGGTCGGCGCCAAGCAGCTCGGTAGACTTTGCCAACATGCCGGCTTCCATACGCGCACTGAATACACTGATAATGGTAGCGACGGTGACGGCTAGAATAAGAGAAAAGATGATTAAGGTGAGCTGCCCCGAACGGGTTTCTCGTCTGAGAAGAGACTGGGACAGACGAATAAGTTTGAGGAAACTGAGGCCTTGCGTGCTTGTATTCATCTTAAGCATTTAGCTCCTTTACCTGGCCATCGCTCATGCGTACGGTTCGGGCGCAGCGCTTAGCTAGTTGTTCGTCATGCGTTACGAGTACAAGGGTTGTTCCCAACTGAGAGTTCAAGGAAAAAAGCTGTTCTACAATTTGTTGCCCTGTATTACTGTCGAGATTGCCGGTAGGCTCGTCTGCAAACAATATTTTTGGTTCAGAAGAGAAGGCTCGAGCGATAGCAACACGTTGTTGTTCACCACCCGAAAGCTGTTTAGGGTAGTGATGGATTCGATGGCTCAGGCCAACCTTGTCCAGCCAGTCTAGTGTTTTCTCTTCAGTTTGGCGGGCGTTATACCTGCCAGACATTTCTATCGGCAGGCTGACATTTTCATAGGCCGTCAGGCCGGGAAGCAGCTGGAAGCTTTGAAAGACAAAGCCTACCCCCTTTGCTCTGACAGATGATCGTTGATCTTCATTTAACTGGTGTAATGCTTCGCCCAAGAGGTAGACTTCGCCTGATGAACTTTCATCAAGCCCGGCCATAATTCCTAGCATTGTTGATTTGCCGCTACCTGACGCGCCAACGATGGCGACAGATTCTCCTTGCTTGATTTCAAGTTGAATGCCTTGCAAGATATCAAGCTGTTCTGAACCGGTATTGACCGACTTACATACATTATTGAGTTTCAGTAGGAGATTTTCTTGAGTGCTATTTTCAGGCATATTCAATCACAAAATAGTTGTCTAAACAGAATGGGGTTTGCGATGCACATGCAGCTAGGTCGTTATTTTATTATTGGCTGCCTGCTTCTACTAAGCAGCTTAACGTATGCGGCGGAAATAGAAAAACCGTTACCGGTAAAAAATACTGTTCCAGTTCAAAAGGCTGCAAGCATTCTAGTGGTGGGTGACAGTATTAGCGCGGCCTTTGGTTTGGATAAGAGTAAGGGCTGGGTAGCGCTGATGCAGCGTGAGCTGGGCGATAACTATCGCGTGATCAATGCAAGTATCAGCGGTGATACCACTACCGGTGGCCGTTATCGTTTAGGTAAGGCCTTATCAACTCATCAGCCCGTTATCGTCATTATTGAACTTGGCGGAAACGATGGTTTACGAGGAACCCCGGTTAGGCAGATTCGTAATAACCTAGAAGCGATGGCTGTGATGTCACAAGAGGCTGGAGCCCAAGTAATATTGCTAGGCATGCAGATACCGCCTAACTATGGTGACCGTTATACCAAAGCCTTTGCGAATATATACTCAGACCTGGCATTGCAAATGGATCTATCCTTAGTTCCCTTCTTATTGGAAGGGGTTGCTGGTGTTGAAGGTATGATGCAAGACGATGGTATTCATCCGACGGAAAGCGCGCAACAAACGATGTTTGAGCACGTAGACAAAGTATTGGATACTTTGCTTTCAGCTAAATAAGTGTGGCAACAGGATGACTATTGAGTTCCGTTACGTCACCTCAATTGCTGAGGTGGGAGAGCAGGCCTGGAATTCCTTGGCAGGTGAGGGCTACCCCTTTGTGCGCTACCACTTTCTCGATGCCTTGGAAAAAACACAAGCGGTTGGTGGATGCTCAGGATGGTTGGTGCATCACCTCATGGCTTATCAGGGCGATACATTGGTCGCCGCTGTTCCTAGCTATGTTAAGCAGCATAGCTATGGTGAATACGTCTTTGACCATGCTTGGGCGAATGCTTACCATCAATATGGATTGGCTTATTATCCCAAGTTAGTTTCAGCCATTCCTTTCACCCCCATTACCGGTTCACGGATACTTATACGAGAGGGTATTGATCATAGCGCCGTGATTACGGCCTTGCATGACTTTGCTCCAAAGCATTGTCATGAGCAAGGCTACTCGGGTTGGCATCTGTTATTCCCTGGTTCAGAACTATCGACAGTCTTCAAGCCTCCGGTTCTTCAGCGTAAGGCTGTGCACTTTCAATGGACGAACGAGGGCTATCAGAGTTTTGATGACTTTCTCGCCTCTTTTAGCTCACGAAAACGAAAAAATCTTAAGAAAGAACGTGCAAGTATTTCCCAGCAAGGAATAGAAGTAGAGGTATGGGAAGGTAGGGAAATAAACGCTGAGCTTTGGCGTAGCTTTTATGACTTTTACCAAATCACCTATGCCAAACGTAGCGGTCATGGTGGCTATTTATCGCCATCATTTTTTGAGCGTATTGCTTCAGAGATGCCTGAGTATCTTGTGTTGATGATGGCAAAGCGAAATGGCGAGTACATTGCTGGTGCATTAAATTTTAAGGGCGATAATGCCTTGTACGGTCGTTATTGGGGCTGTATCGAAGAGGCTAATAATCTTCATTTCGAGCTTTGTTACTATCAAGGGATTGAATACTGTATCGCGAATGGCCTGGCTAGGTTTGACCCCGGAGTTCAGGGTGAACATAAAATCCAACGAGGCTTTCGTCCGACTTATACTTACTCAAACCACTGGCTGGCTGAAGAAGGGTTTCGAGAGCCCGTTGCGGAATTTATTAGCAAAGAAAATGAAATGCTCGAAGCTTATTATGAGGATGCGAGTACTTATTTGCCTTTCAAAAAACAGCAATAAGGCTCTGCTAGTTTGCACGGCTTTAATGTTCTCCAATCTTTTGAAACTGATCTAGCTCGTTGATAAGGTCTGGACTGGAAAGTGCCATTTCGAGACATAGGTACTTGTTTTGATTTTGGTCGGATGTACGCCAAAGTGTACCGGTTCGCGATTAGATGTTTACCCCCTAACGTTATGATATCCCACCGTTGTCATCCTCGCGCATGCGGGGATCCATTGTTTTTGACCCAAACCTTATTAATTCGATTACTACGACGGTTTCAAATGCTGCGTTCTATTCAAGACAATGGATTCCCGCCTGCGCGGGAATGACGGAGTTGTGGTGCGGGAAGGCACAGTGTGGAAGGGCCGAGAGTCCAACTTGCCGCCATTCCGCCCTCTTCTACTAACCTGTAATAGGCTAAAACCTAAGCAAGCACCAATGACCTCACTTCTCAAGCTTGGCGATATAATCATGAATCGCCAGTTGGGATTGAATCTTACGTTTGTTACCCCGTGGTTTATATTGATTGGTCTGCTTCGCATCGATGATTCGCGCTTTGGTGGTATCTGACCATTGAATCTCGAAGATATCCAGAATCTGCTTTTGAAGCTGTTTGTCGTAAACCGGGCAGCCTACTTCAACACGGTGGTCGATGTTGCGGGTCATCCAGTCTGCAGATGAGATATAAATCTCATGCTCGCCCTGGTTGGAGAATATCGACACACGTGGGTGCTCCAGAAAACGATCGACAATGCTAATAACTTTGATGTTGTCGCTCAAACCTTTAACGCCGGGTAAAAGGGTGCACATGCCACGAATAATAATGCGAATTTTTACGCCAGCCTGGCTTGCTTTGTAGAGGTGCCCAACGACTTCGTCATCGACCAGGTTATTGACCTTCAGCATGATTTCGGCAGTCAGGCCTTTCTCGGCGTGCTTTATCTCACGATCAATCAACTTGTGAACACGTGGCCGGAAATCATTTGGCGAGACGATAATGTGTTTGAAGTGATAATGTTTATAGCTGAAGCGAATGAAGTTAAATACGTCTTCTACTTCGGCGGTAATTTCATCGTGGCAGGTAAATAAAGAGAAGTCGGTATAAATCCTTGCGGTCTTCTCGTGGAAGTTACCTGTGCCGATATGAGCGTAGCGCTTATAGCCGTCACTTTCGTTGCGTCCAATTAAACAAAGCTTGGTGTGGCACTTCAATGCAGGCACACCAAAGTCTACTTTGATGCCCGCATCGGTCAGTACCTTCGCCCATTCTATATTTGCTTCTTCGTCAAAGCGGGCGCGCAGCTCAACCACGACGCGAACATTTTTACCATTCTTTGCCGCATTGATCAGGGCATCGATAATTCGGCTTTTTTTGGCGACGCGATAAATGCTGATACTGATATGTTCAACTTTAGGATCGTATGATGCCTGCCGTACGAACTCGGTGAAATGGTTGAACTTGTGATACGGGTAATAAAGTAAAATATCGCCTTCAGAAATCGCCTGGAAGCTGCTTTTGTGAGCGGCGAACTTCTTGCTTTCGATTCTCGGAAGCGGTGAATATTCTAAATAGTTGCGCCCGATATTAGGGAAACTGATGAAGTCTCTGAAGTTGTGATAGCGGCCACCCGGGATGACGGCGTCATAATTTGAGATGCCGATTTTATCAAGCAAGTAGTTCAGTGTGGATTTCGGCATTTCCCTGTCATAGACAAAGCGAACTGGCTCAGCTGTCATGCGTTGCTTAATGCTGAGTGACATCTGCTCTAGTAGAGATTGGTCAATATCTTCAGATAGCCCGTATTCCGCATCACGAGTCATCTTCATGGAATAGGCATGAATTTCATCAAACTTATAATTGCCTTTGAAGACGCTCTTCAGAGAGTAGCGAATAATATTATCAAGCATGATGATGCAGCGGCGCTTTTGCCCCTTGATTCTAGGTAGCTCAATGAAACGGCTCATATCGTCTGAGGGTACTTCAACCAAACTATATCTAGATTCGCCTTTGCGAATTAGTTCGACCGCAAGGTAGGTGATGTCATCATCCAATACCTGAGCAAGGTCGATTTTTCCCTCGCACATTATAGGGTTAATGTATTGCAGAACATTGTCTTTGAAATACTGATTAACCCATTCCCCTTGCTCTGGAGATAACTGTTGCTCGTTGATCAGAAAAATGTTGCGCCGGGCCAGGCATTTCAAAACGTGAATATAGATTTCGTCAAACCGTTCGCCTAGCTTGATGACTTTCTTTTGAATCTTCTTAAGTAATTCTCGATCTTCACTGGCATCTTCGCCTTGGTCTTTCTTAATAAAAATTTTTCGCTTTACGTCGGCGACACGAACACGGAAGAACTCATCCATATTATTGGAATATATACCGAGAAACCTGACCCGCTCGACAATCGGTACATTTGCATCAGCGGCTTCCTGTAGAACGCGCTCATTGAAGGACAGCCAACTCAGTTCTTTCTCTATAAAATCTTGCTTGTTCGTCATTTTGAAACTACTCGCATACAGCTTAATCAACCGGACTATTTAAATAGGACTTATGTGACAGTTTGATGACAATTTAAGTCCTGAGGTTCAAATACTTTGTATTTCCGGTTATGTAGGTCTAGGATAGATATTGACGTAGTGACGTCATTACGTCAATTAATGTTATTTACACAAAGAAAGGTGATTTACCATGTCTAAGAAAACAAAATCTATCAAGAAAGAGATCAAAGCGCGTAAAGCTAAAGTAGCCAAGCAGACTAAGAAAATCAGCAAGCTGAAAAAGGCGCTGAAGAAGGCTTAATGTGCCATCTTGAAGCTAATGTAGGGGCGCGATAATTCGCGCCTTTGCCTTTTATGGTGCTCGGCAATATGGATGAATGGATGTTACTATGCCGTTTATAGGGTAGTGAAACGACAAGGGGTCTCTTTATGAGTCGCAAGAGTACAGATAAGAAAACCGATGCAGTGTCGAAAGGTACGGCTAAGACTCCTCAGCTTGATCAAGTGCATGCATCCGAGAAAAAAGAGAAGGCTAAGAAAAATACCTCCCTACGTTTAGATAAGAAAACATTGAAAGCACTGAAGATTATTGCGATAGAGCAAGAAACGAGTATACAAAAGCTAATTGAGAGCTTGGTAAAGGACTATATTAAAGAACATGGCAAATTGGATTAGTTGAATCTGCCATGTTAGAAATTATAAAAATACCATTAGTGCACGTGATTTTAGTTGTTAT